>ONLD01000053.1 GCA_900318565.1 uncultured Bacteroidales bacterium | reverse complement strand
TTGGAACACGTATTTTCCTGAAAGTGAAGTGCTTACCGTTTCCACTCTCCCGTCTGCAAGTTCAGTTCAAAAGAGTCCATATAGTGGAACTCGCACTTGCCGTCGTGGAAGGTAATGGGGAAGAGTATGGTCTTTGTCTCTGCGAGCGTGGGGTCTTTCCATCGGTCGCCGACGTATAGATATGTAGTCTGCCGGGTGCCGCGAATCTCCAGCACGGCGGCTATCTGCGTGCGGAAGGCCTTGTCGTCGCCAATGTTCTCGAGCGGCGACCAGCCTGCGTCGAGGCGCGTGGAAACGGACACCTTGCACTGGTTCGGCGCCCAGCCCGAGCATGCCGACGAGAACATGTAGTATCGTCCTCCGAGACGCACGACGACGGGGGCTTCGCGGCGCTGCTCGGGGAAAAGCTGCGTGTGGCTTTGTGCTGACAGGTAGTCGGGGGCGAGCCTGAAGAGCCCGAGGTGGCGGTTCTCCTCAGTCGTGGAGATGAAGTACGCCGTACCGTCGAGGTCTTGGAATACGTTGCAGTCGCGGCCCATTTTCACATAAGAGAATATGGTGGCGTGCGGCAGAATCTTGGTACCTTCGCCGATTTCGACATTATCGTCGATGAAAGCATAGGGGCCCACCTCGACGGAATCTGCGAGTTTGGCGCCGGGGTGCACAGTGGCAAGAGGATGAATGATAGCCATATCTAAATTTGGTTGAAAATTGCTTTTGCGGCCGCCGTGTTCAGGGCGTGGCCGGGTTTATAAGCCTCGACACGGGCCTTCAGCAGGCCGCCGCCGAGGCGAAGGTCACCGATGACGTCCAGCAGCTTGTGGCGGCCGCACTCGTCGGGAAAATGAAGGTTGATGTTGCTCAGATACCCTTCAGGCCTCACTTCCAGGCAAGGCTGTCCGAGCATCTTCGCCATACACTTAAGACGCCATCCGGGCACCTTCCGGTCCACGATCACGATGGCGTTTTCCACGTCTCCTCCCCTGGCAAGCCCGAGCACGAGCATAGGCCAGACTTCGCGAAGGAAGCAGAATGTCCGGCAAGGAGCTATTTCGGAGGAATAATCGTCCCCTTCCCGGTAAGACACGGTCTGCTTGCCGGGGAACCTGGAAGGGAAATCAATGGTAATCTCGTATGAAGGCTCTTCGGAGGGAGTGATTTTAATCCAGGAGCCGTGGCTTCCGCGCACGATAATCTCCTTCTTCACTTCCACCCAGCGCCTCTGGGCGTCCAGCGTCTGCAGCCCGTCGCGGGATATCGCAGCGACGTAAGGCGCAGCGCTGCCGTCCAGAATCGGCATTTCCGGCCCGTCAAGCTCAATGACCGCATTGTCCACGCCGAGGCCTGTCAGGGCGGACATCACGTGCTCCACGGTACCGGCTTTGGCCTTTCCGCAGCGAAGGAGGGTGCTTCGGCGGGTGCTGTCCACGCTGGAAGCGAGGGCCGGTATCCGGGCCCCGCCCAGATCCGTGCGGACTATGACTATTCCGGTATCCGCTCCCGCGGGCTTAAGTGAAGCCTTTGCGAACTTTCCCGTGTGCAATCCCTTACCTTCGAAACTATATGTCTTTTTTAAAGTTGTCTGGTTCATAAAGTTTGCAAAGATAAGGATTATTTTACGGGAATCCAATCGACACTCACATAAGGAGCATCTTCTTTACCAGTTTGAACATTCCGTAAGGCATATACCTGAATTTCAGGTCGGGCTTGAACGGCGTGCTCAGCACGGAGCGCTCGTGCGAGAAAGCCAGGAAACTGCGCTCGCTGTGGTAGCTGCCCATACCGGAATTGCCCACTCCGCCGAAGGGAATGTGGCTGTTGGCGATATGCATAATCACGTCGTTGATGCAGGCCCCGCCGGAAGTCGTCTTCGACAGTATGTCCCATCCGTCTTCCTTGCGGCCGAAATAGTAGAAAGCAAGTGGCTTTTCGCGCGAATTGACGAACCTGACCACCTCGCTGCGGTCCTTGAAAGTCATAATCGGGAAAATCGGGCCGAATATTTCCTCCTGCATCACCGGAGCGTCGGGACTCACCCCGTCGAGCAGGGTCGGTTCGAACCAGCGCGTTTCGGGGTCGTTATGCCCCCCGGCAATCACCTTCCCGTCAGCAAGATAGCCGCTGAGGCGCTCGAAGGCGCGGTCGCGTACGATGTGCACATAGTGCCGGGAATCCCGGGTGCCCTCGGGATACAGGCCGGCGAGTTCCTCCTTGAAGGCCGCCACGAAGGCGTCCTTGATATCCTCGTGCAGGAACAGATAGTCCGGCGCAATGCAGGTCTGGCCGCTGTTGAGGCACTTGCCCCAGACGATGCGGCGCGCCGCTATGCGTATGTCGGCATCCTTATCGACGATACACGGGCTCTTCCCGCCGAGTTCGAGCACCAGCGGAGTAAGATACTTGGCCTGGGACTCCATCACCACGCGCCCGAGAGCGGGGCTGCCCGTGAAAAACACCAGATCGAAGCGGGTCTCGAAGAGATGCGTATTCACGCTGCGGTCTCCCAGCACCACCGCTACATAGTCTTCAGGGAAAGTCTCTTCCACCATACTGGCAAGCACGGAGGAGACGGCGGGCACATAGGGCGAGGGCTTGAGGATGGCCGTGCAGCCCGCGGAAATGGCGCCCACAAGCGGGCTGAGCAGCAGCTGCACCGGGTAGTTCCAGGGAGAGACTATGAGCGTGCAGCCGAGGGGCTCGCGGATAATGTAGCTTGAGGACGGCATACCGGTCAGAGGGGTGGAGCACCTGCGGCGGCGGGCCCAGCGGTCCACGTGCTTCAGGGCGTCGGAAATCTCCCCGTGCACCAAGCCGATTTCAGTCATAAACGCCTCTTCGTAGGACTTGTGCAGGTCTTCCCAAAGGGCATCCGTCAGGGGTTTCTCCCACTTTTGCAGGGCTTCGCGGAGCGCACGCAGCATCTGCTTGCGGAAGGCAATCCCGCGGGTCTTGCCGGTGGCGAAAAATGCGCGCTGCCTCTCTGCCAGAGAGTCTATTTTTTCTGCCGTAGTGTTCATTCGGACGCGGCTTTCTTGAAAAGTGCGTATGCCTTGAGATAGGTCTGACGGTCAATGCCGGGGTTGCCGTAGAGGGTCTCTCCCTCCTTGCGCACATTGCCTATGACGGACGATTTGGCGCATACGGTCGTGTGCGGGGCGATGTTGATGTGCCCGACCACGCCCACCTGGCCTCCGAGTATGCTGCCTTCGCCGATCTTGGTGGAGCCGGCGATGCCGCACTGGGCTGCCATAGCGGTGTTTTTGCCCACGATTACGTTGTGGGCTATCTGGCAGAGGTTGTCTATCCTCGCGCCGTCTTCGATTATCGTAGATTCCATAGGCGCACGGTCGATTGTGGTGTTCGAGCCCACCTCCACGTCGTTGCCTATGATGACATTGCCCACGTGTTCGATTTTCTGCCAGCTGCCGTCACTCTGCAAAGCATTGCCGAAGCCGTCGTCCCCGATGATGCAGCCGGCGTGCAGGATTACGCGGTCCCCTATCACCATACCCGGGAATATATGCACGCCGGGATAGATGATGCAGTCGCGGCCTATCGTGGTGCCGGCCCCTATGGTCACGTTGTCGCAGATGCGGGTGCAGTCGCCGATACGGCAGTTCTTGCCGATGGTGACGAAGTCTCCGACCCACACGCGCCGGCCGATTTTGGCACTCCACGCTATGCGGCAGCACCCGCGATGGGCACGGAAGGTCTTTTTCTTGTCCGCCACCACCTTAAGCAACTGTGCCAATGCGGCATAGGCATCAGGCACCCGCACCAGCGCCGGAGTCACAGGCTGCTTGGGCACAAAATCAGAATTCACCAGCAAGACGGAAGCCTTGCTGGTGTAAACATACTGTTCGTATTTAGGATTGGCGAAGAAGCAGAGCTGTCCGGGCTTGCCGTGTTCTATCTTTGCAAAACTCTTCACCGTGGCCTGGGGGTCGCCCTCGACTGTCCCGCCGAGGGCGGCCGCCAGTTCTTTAGCTGTCATCTCCATTTCAGAATCTCCATCCGAACGTCAGAAGCAAATCTATGACGTTGTGTTCTATTTTTTCCACGGGCGCGCCCACGCCGAGCGAGCGGCCGTCTTTGTCAAGGGCGTCGTATGCCCCGTAATAATAAGGCGAATAGTAGGTAACAGGGTATTTGGTCAGGCGCACCGCAATGTCGGCAAAGAAGGAGCCGGGGGAAGAATAACCGGCGCCCAGCGAGAAGGCGTGCGTGACATCTTTGTAGTAGGAAGAAGAAATGAGGTCCTGGGCTATCACTGAAGTATCGCCGCGGAACTGCACAGTCTCGGCAGTCACCCTCGCGCCGGAAGCGTCGGTCCAGTACTTCTCGGGATTCGTGACGAAGGAATAACCGGCACGCAGAGAGAGTTCCGGCAGAGGCTTTGCCTCGATGCCAGCGCGCAGCGAGTGGGATACGCCGCAGAAAGTGCGGTTCACAATATTCTCGCGGGCCCAGTTGGCGGTGTCGAAATAGCTGTACACTTCGGTATCGCTGTATTTCATCACGCTGTAGTCCATCAGTTCATAGTCCAGGCTCAGCAGACCAAGGCCGGGTACCGTGTAGGCCACGCCGGCATCCACGACGTAGGGAGTGCGGAGGTTGTAGGAAGCCTGGCCGATGGAGGACCTCGCCGAGCCGTCGAACTTGCTGTTTTCGTAAGAAGAAGAGGCTGAATAGACCCACTCTTCCTTGATGGTGTAGAGGGTAGGCGTCTGGATGGCGGCGCCCACGCGCAGGTTCTTCGTCGGCAGGGCGATGAAACCGAAGCGGGCGTTGATACCGGCGCCTGAAGTATTCAGGGAATAGGTATTCGAGGAATTGAGATAATTCGTCGTCTCGTAAGCGATTGTCCGGTCCTGGTTCTCGTAGGTGAATATCACCGGGAAAGCGCCGGAATTGCCGCCCGAGGACTCGGTGAACACATCCTGACGATGGTAGTTGAGCAGGGGCGTGCCGAGATTGAATCCGAAGTAGAAGCAGTCCTGCACGTTGAAGCCGAAGTTGAAAGCGAGGTCGGTCTTGGAGCCGTAGGTGTTGTACATCGCGGCCTGGTCGATGGTCGCAGGCAGGTAATGGTAACGCTCAGTAGGGTCGAGCCTCTCGTTGGAGCCGACATAATTGCGCGAACCTGCGGGGCCGAACTCACCGAACTGGTTGGCTGCAAAGCCGGCCGACAGGTCACGGGGCATATCGGCGAAAGCCATACCGCGGGCCCCGGCTGCAAGGCTTCCGAGGAAGGATGTGGAGGAGTTGGTGCCGCGGCCGGTAGTGTAATTCAGGAACGAATTGGTGGTATTTGCCACGATGCCGACGGTCGCCCAGTTGAGCCAGGAGCTGTCGTAGGCGTCGAACACCATCACGAGGCCGATGTTGGGCAGGTTGAACTTGGTGCGGTTGGTCTTGAAGGGCGAACCGTAGTTGTCCGAGCCGTCGGCGGAGTAGGAAGTGTTGCTGCCGGCGAACAGCAGGCCGGGGGTAATGGTGAACTGTCCGTACCCGGCGACCGCGGAGCCTGCAGGATTGACGGCGATGGAGCCGAGATCCCCGCCCAGGGCCGTCATAGCGCCGCCAAGGGCCATAGAGCGCGCAGTGCCGTAGTAATTGTTGCGGCTGAGGGTCTGCGCATAGTACATATCTTGTGCCCGGCTTCCCAGGGAGAGGGCGAGCAGCAAAATCGAGGATATGAAGATCTTTTTCATAACAGTCAGATTTTAAATGGTTAAGTCTATCTACCTGCGTCCGCCGCCACCGCCGCCGCTGCCGCCGGAATGGCCTCCTCCGGAGTAGCCGCCACCGCCGGAATAGCCGCCGCCGGAGTAGCCACCGGAAGAATAACTGGAAGAAGAGCTGCTGCGGGAGTAGCTTGAAGACGAGCTGCGGCTGTATTCAGAGCTGGTGTGCGTGGTGGGACGCGACTCGGAATAGCTGCCCGAACGGCGGTATCCCGAAGAAGAGCCCGACCGGGGAGCACGCACTGTAGTGGTCCCCTGACCGGCGCTGCGGGATACGGACGTGCCGGAAGAGCGCCTGACGCTGCCGGCTGAAGAGGTACCGATTGACGGGCCTCCCACTGCACCGGCCCTGCGGTAATTGTTGCCTCCGGTGAGGAAATTGCCGGGGTTGGAATAGCCGCGGTTGTCCGCATAGTAAGAATAAGGCCTGTAGGAATAGTGGTAGTAATAAGGCAGATAGCCGCCGCCCCACCAGGGATCCCAGTAAGGGTCAAACCAGGGATCGGCCCAGGCATAGCCCCAGTTCCAGCGTCCGTAGCCCCAATACGAACCGTACCAGCCGTGGAACGGGCTGTACCAGGGACTGTAGTAACGGCCGTAATAATACGGGCTGTAGTAGTAAGGGGAATACCAGTAGAGATTCTGCTGTTTCCGCCTGGAGGTGTCGGCCGCCGCGATGTTGCGCGCCGCCATCTGACGAAAATCCTCTTCGGTGTACATTTCAACCACGGGCTGAGGCCTGTAGTAGATTCCGTCCGGGAACTGCTGCTCCCGGGAAGCATATTGAGCGGTAGTCCCGCAAGATGCCAGCCCAAGAAGCGCGGACAATAAAATGATAAGACTCCGTTTCATTATGTTACCTCCTTAAATAAAAGTTTGTATCTTTGTATCCACAATATCCGTGCCGTGGGCCGGATACTATATCGCTACAAATTTGGCAAAAAAAATGAAATATGGCAAAAGAGGTTACTAAACGAGCAGAAAATTATTCCCAATGGTACAACGACCTGGCCCTGAAGGCGGACCTGGCCGAGCAGTCGGCGGTGCGCGGATGTATGGTCATAAAGCCCTATGGCTATGCCATTTGGGAGAAAATGCAGTCGCTGCTCGACGCAAGATTCAAGAAAACCGGCGTACAGAATGCATACTTCCCCCTGTTCATCCCCAAATCGTTCTTCAGCCGTGAGGCCGAGCACGTGGCGGGATTCGCGAAGGAATGCGCAGTGGTGACGCACCACCGCCTGATGAACGCCCCCGACGGCAGCGGCGTGGTCGTGGACCCTTCGGCAAAGCTCGAGGAAGAGCTCATCGTACGCCCCACCTCCGAAACTATCATCTGGAATACCTACAAGAACTGGATAACCTCCTGGAGAGACCTCCCCTTACTCTGCAACCAATGGTGCAACGTGGTGCGCTGGGAGATGCGCACGAGGCTGTTCCTCCGCACCGCCGAGTTCCTCTGGCAGGAAGGCCACACCGCCCACGCCACCGCCGAGGAGGCGCAGGCAAAGGCCGAGGAGATGGTGCAGGTCTATGCCGACTTCGCCCGCAACGTGATGGCGCTCCCCGTCATAGTCGGGCACAAGAGCCCCGGAGAGCGCTTCGCCGGAGCCATCGACACCCTCACCATCGAATCTATGATGCAGGACGGCAAGGCCCTGCAGGCCGGCACATCCCACTTCCTCGGACAGAACTTCGCGAAGAGCTTCGACGTGCAGTTCACCGGCAAGGACGGCAAGCAGGACTACGTGTGGGCCACTTCCTGGGGCGTCAGCACCCGCCTGATGGGCGCCCTGATTATGGCGCACGGAGACGACAACGGCCTTGTGCTGCCTCCGGCCCTGGCGCCTATCCAGGTAGTGATGGTGCCAATCTACCGCGGCGACGACGAGCTTGCCGCCGTGATGGCCGAACTGGACAAGATCAAGCAGCAGCTGGAAGCGCTTGGCGTCAGCGTGAAGATTGACGACCGCGACACCCTCCGTCCCGGTTTCAAGTTCGCCGAGTGGGAGCTCAAGGGCGTGCCGGTGCGTCTCGCAATGGGCGCAAGGGACCTCGCCGCAGGCACCGTGGAAGTAGCGCGCAGAGATACCCTGACCAAGGAGACTATGCAGCTCGAAGGCATCGCGGACCACATCAAGGGCCTGCTTGACGCCATACAGCAGAACATCTACGACAAGGCTCTCGCTTTCCGCGACAGCAACGTCGAAAAGTGCGACGACTGGGAGGAATTCAAGACCCGCATCCAGCAGGGCAAGTTCCTGCTCTGCCACTGGGACGGCACCATTGAGACCGAGCAGGCCATCAAGGACGCCACCAAGGCCACCATACGCTGCATCCCCGTGGACAGCTTCGTCTGCGAAGAGGAAGGCAAGGACATTTTCTCCGGCAAGCCTTCCCACAGAAGAGTCATTTTCGCCATTTCTTATTGATATGAAGAAGTTTACAGTCATTATAGGGCTCCTCGCCCTCGGCGCCTCCCTCTATGCACAGGACGACGCCCAGAAAGCCGCCGCCGAAGCGGCTGCCGCCTTCGCAAACGCTCCCGAGCAGCAGGCCCCCGTCGCCAAGCCCAAGAACTGGGACTACTCAACGGTGTTCGACCTCGGCCTCAACCAGACTTCCCTCGTGAACTGGGCGGCCGGCGGATTCGACAACATCACCCTGAGCGCCGGCCTGGATGCCAAGGCATACTACCATAGAGAGCGCATCAACTGGAAGAACCGCCTTCAGCTGCAGTACGGTTTCATCTGGTCCAAAGACAAGTCTTACGTCCTCCAGAAGAGCAACGACCGCATCTATCTGGAAAGCAAGTTCACGTACAACACCTCCAGCAAGACCTGGAACTGGACCGCAAGCTACGATTTCCGTTCGCAGTTTACCGATTCCTACTCCAACTACGACTATCCCGGATACGGCTCCAACGAGCCTATGGACGAGCATATGAAAGAGCATATGAAGGAAGAGTGGGAGAACTGGAGGAAGGGCAGTCTCAAATCCACGTTCCTGTCCCCTGCCTACAACAATCTGGCGCTCGGTATCGAGTGGAAGCCCGTGCCCTGGTTCGACGTGAACATTTCCCCCCTCACGGGAAGCGTGACCATCGTCACGGAGCCTATGCTCCGCCAGAAATACGGTATGCCGCAGAATGCTTCGTCCGTGGAAGTCTATCCCTACTACAGCGCCCTGTTCCAGTTCGGTGCTTCCATCAAGGCCAACGCCAAGTTCTCCATCAACGACAAGTTCAACTACGAGACCCAGCTGGTACTCTTCACCGACTACCTCAACCACCCGTTCGCCCAGAACCGCGTCAACTGGGACAACAAGATTACCTGGCAGATAGCCAAGTTCTTCAAGGTGGGCCTGAGCACCTGGCTGATCTACGACCCTATCGTGGAAATCGACGGGGTCAAGAGCAAGATTCAGTTCAAGGACTTCCTGTCGTTTAATTTCACCTTCGCTTTCGGCAACAAAGACCTGAAGTAATGAAGCTGCTTCTTGCAGTAAGCGGAGGCATAGATTCAATGTATATGCTCCACAGAGCCCCCGAGCTTTTCCCGGGGGCTTCTTTTGCCGTGGCCCATTGCAATTTCTGCCTGCGGGGCGAGGAGTCCGACGGCGACGAGGCCTTCGTGCGAAAGGCCTGCGAGGAACTTGGCACAGAGTGTCTGGTGCGCCGCTTCGACACGCTCGGATACGCCTCGCGCAACGGAGTGTCGGTGGAGATGGCGGCCCGGGAACTGCGTTATGCGTGGTTCGGGGAGCTTTGCCGGGAGCGGGGCTTCGACGCCCTCGCGACGGCCCACAACGCAGGTGACAATGCCGAGACCCTGATTCTGAACCTTCTTCGCGGCACAGGCACGAAAGGCCTCCGGGGCATCCCTTCCTCCGGCGTCATTGCGCCGGACGGGAGCTCCGGATCTTCGCTTCGCTCATCCCTCCCACTGCGCTCCGCTTGCGGACCCCTCCCGTTCAAGCGGCCACGGGCGGCCACTGATCCGGAGCCCCCATCCGGTCTCCACGACGCCGGAGTAGTGGTCGTACGGCCGCTGCTGGGCACAAGCCGGGAAGAGATTCGCAAGTGGATGGAGCAGAAGGGGTTCCAGTGGCGGGAAGACCGCACGAACGCGGAAAACGAAGCGCGCCGCAACAAAATCCGCAACCAGGTTTTCCCTGTTTTCGCCGAGATCAACCCGTCCTTCATCCGCACCCTCGGCGAAGATATCCAGCGCTTCCGCCAGACCGACGACATCGCCGAGGATTACTTCAGGAGCGTTGTCGGAGGAATAATAAAAGACGGCCCCGCCGACGGCAGGACCGTGATTGAAATCAATGTGCAGGCCTTGCTTGAACTCAGGCACTGGCGCTATGTACTGTGGCGCATCCTGGAAGACTATTCCTTCAGCGCCCCCACTTTCGAAAAGCTCTGCGCCCTACTGGAGCGCTACCGCACTGAGCCTTCCGGCACGGTGACCCTCAGCGGCAAGTCTTTCCAGTCGCCCGGCTACATTCTCCGGGCCAGGCGCAAAACCCTCATCCTCAGCTACAGGCAGCCGTAGCGGCGGCCGTAGTCAAGCATCTGGCCAAGGTAGTCGTCGGTGTAGCGGATTTCATAATCCGTGATTACACCGCCCTTCTCCACGGGCACAATCTCAGGATTGATAAAACCGCCGTAAGGCTTGAGATTCAGGGCAGCATAGCGCTCCAGCACCTCCCGGTGCAGCTTCTGGTCAATACCCACGGCATACGTCTCGACGAGGGCTTTTCCGGCCTCGTAATCGCCTTCGGACTTAATGCGCTGAATCTCGGCGAGCAGTTTGCCGAACAGACCTCTCAGCGCCTCGTAGTCGGTGATGACGAAGAAAGTCTTGCCGTCGCGATGGCGCCTCTCTATCACGCCCTCGCCGTTTTCAAAGCACCATTCGCTTATGAGCTTGCGGTCCTGCATATGGGCTTCGGTGTTGGGGCGGCCCAGCTCCACGCGGTTGAACTGCACCATAAGGCCGTTGCGTATGAAGCTGTCGTATTCCGCCTTGTAAGCCTCGGCGTCAGGCATTATGCCCAGCTCGACAAGCTTCGGGTCGGCGGCATAATAAAGGCCGAAGAGGTCGGCGCGGGCTTCCTCAAGCGCTGACGAATACTCACCCATAGCCGTCGCGGACACCCCGGGGAGCAGCTGGCCGGAGCCGTGGCCAAGGCACTCGTGCAGGTCGGTATGGATTTCGGAGGCGTAGGAGCCGTATTTCTTGGACCTCGCCACCTCGGCCTCGTCCCAGGCGAACTCGGTGAGCACGCTGGCTGGAGACTCCTGGGCGGAGAAATCATAGGCGTGCGAGATGTTGGCGATGGTCACGCTCTTGGAACCGTAGTCGCGGCGGATCCAGTCGGCATTGGGCAGGTTGATGCCTATAGGAGTGGCGGGATAAGAATCCCCGGCCAGGCAGACCGCGTTGATGACCTTGGCGCTGATGCCTTTCACCTTGGTTTTCTTGAACCTGGCATCGACAGGAGAATGGTCTTCGAACCACTGTGCATTGGCGCTGAGCACCGCCGAACGCTCCGAGGCCTTGGAATCCTTGATGTTGACGTGGCCTTCCCAGGAGCCCTTGCGGCCCAGGGGGTCGTTGTAGTCCTCAACGAAACCGTTGACGAAATCCACGGTCCCGAGCGTATCCTTGACCCACTCGATATTGAATTCGTCCCACTTGCGCAGGTCTCCGCTGCGGTAATACTCGACGAGCAGGCCCAGCGCCCTCTTCTGTATGTCGTTTTCGGCCACCTTGCGGGCAAGCTCGAGTTCGGCGCATATCTTCTCGATGGCGGGGCCGTAGATGCCGCCTTCCTTCCAGGGCTTCTCGACGACTTCCCCGCCCTCCTTCACGACCTTGGTATTGAGGCCGTAAGACACGGGATGCTTGTCGGAAGGGTCTTCGATGGATGCATAATAAGCCTCCACCTCCTCACGGGTCACGCCTTCGTAGAAGTTGACGGACGAGAGTTGCACTATGTCGCCATCCTTGGACGTGCTGCGCCTCTGCGGGCATACGGTCGGGTCGTAAACATAGGAGATAAGGAAACCCGCCTCGTCGGAATGGCCTACCGCATCCAGCAGCTTCTCGAAATAGCTTGCCTCGCACTCGGGATAGAACTTGTCTTCGGCATAGTGGTGGTGGATGCCGTTGGAGAAGAACAGGCGCTTCGCGTAGTCGGTAAACTCCTGGAACTCACTGCATTTCCTGTCGCCTGCGTAGTTGTTCAGGATGTCCTCCACTGCGTGGCGCAGCTGCAGGTTGTGCCGGCAGTTCTGGTCCCAGAGTATGTCGCGGCCCCATTTTGCCGCCTCGGCGAGATGGTAGGCATACTCCTTCTGCTGGAGGCTGAGTTCGTCCCAGCCGGGCACCTGGTAGCGTATCACCTTCACGTCGGCGAACTGATCGACCGTGTATTTGAAATCGTCCTTCTTTTCTCCGCAGCCCGCCACCAGCACGGCCGCTGAAACACACATTGTCATCTTGAGTAAATTCATATCAATGTAAACAGTTTTTTCAATGTCGTATCATCCCCGGACGCAAGCAGCTCCACTCCGGGCGCGGGGTCCGAGAGCGCTATGCCGTGCTCCCGCAGGACGTCGGCAAGATGGCGCGCCACGGCTGGCGCCGGGTCGATGAAATTTACCCCGGCAGGAGCTATCCTCCGCATCAGCGGAAGCAGGAAAGGATAGTGGGTGCAGCCGAGCACTATAGTGTCGGCGCCTTCGGAAAGCAGCGGCAGGAGGCTGCTGCGCACCACTGCTTCGGCGTGCGCTCCATCCAGTTCCATCGACTCCACGAGCTCCACGAAGCCCTGTCCCACACGCTCCACTATGCGCACGGCGTCGGCATACTGTCCTTTGGTATTCAGATACTTAGGAGCCTTGAGCGTGCCGGCCGTGGCAAGCACTCCCACCACTCCGCTGCGAGTGCCGGTGGCAGCCGGCTTCACGGCAGGTTCCATTCCCACGAAAGGCACGGAATACTCCGCTCGCAAGGTGGCGATGGCCGCAGCCGTAGCGGTGTTGCAGGCCACCACGACCGCCTGCGCGCCTTTGGAAAGGAGCAGGTCAGTTACGGCCCGCCCGCGCTCAACGATATAGGACGCGGGCTTTTCGCCGTAAGGGCAATGGGCATTGTCTGAGTAGTATATAAAACGCTCATCAGGGAGAATCTTCCGAATCTCCCTGAGAACTGAAAGGCCGCCTGAGCCTGAATCGAATATTCCTATTCTAGCCATTGTTTATGAGACAATCTGGCCGAGCACCTCGAAGAGGGCCTTGCCGTCGGAGACCACCATCCTATAGACGGTGTCGTCCACCTTATAGTAGGTCTGGCCCTGCAGTTCGATGGTCTCGTAGTCGTCGGGAAGCGACTCCACGAGAGCTCCTGCCGGAGGTACTATGACCTTGTACTGCCCGTCAGCGCCCTTTACGTAGAACACTCCGTCGTTGTAGAAGTACTGAGTGCCGGCATCGGCGTAGCTCTGCACGAGACCGAGCGAGTTCGCGAGCGTGCCGGAGGCCTTGGCCATAGCCGAATTCATCGCGATAGTCTCGTTCTGCTGCGCTATTAGGGCGTTGTTGGCAGCGATGGTGCTGTTCTGCTCCTGGATGGTGCGGGCGTTGTCACTTACTGTATTATAGTAATTAAGGGTGTCGAAATAATAGGCGAACCTGCAGGCGGTATATACCGCGTCGGCAAGGGGAGTGAACACGTAGCCGAAAGGCGGGCGGCACACCCAGTATCTGCCGGAGTGGTAGCGGTACCAGATATTGTCGTAGTAGTAATAGTCACGGCCCCAGTAGCGGTGCAGCTCGTAACGCGGCGGAAGCGCGGGGACATAGTGGCCGTAGTGGTGGTGGCCGTAGTGGGCGAACGCTGCGGGAGTGCCGCGGAGCTCACGGTGCACAGGCCTGTGGTGCGCAGGGGCGCTGCCAGGGTGCGGGTTCACATAGACCCTGCCGGGGGCGTGGCCCGCGGGGGCGGCGTGGACGTGTCCGGGAGCGGGACGGCGGGCGCCGTAATGGCTGCCGTTGTGGCTGCCGTAATGGCTGCCCGAGCCGTAGTTGGAACCGCTGCCATAGTGGCTGCGGGTGGAGACGGAACCGTCTGCGGGTCTGCGGGCGGCTATGCCGCCGGGCCTGCGGGCTCCGTCAGAGATATGTGCGCCGCCGGAGTAGCCGGAAGAATGGCCGCCGGATGCGTAGCCGCCCGTGCCGTGGCTGCCGGAAGAGTGGCTGCCGGAGCCGCTTTGTACGCGGGCGCCGTTGCTGCGCACGTCACCAAGCGAGCTGCCCGAAGGACGGGCGTGGGCGCTGCGGGAAGGATGCGCGGAGCCGTAGGAAGAACTGCCGGAGCTATGGCTTCCGCCGGAGAAACCGCCCGAAGGCCTGCGGGCCCCTGAAATACTGCCGCCCCCTGAAGGAGCTGCGTGGGCGCTGCCTGAAGGGCGAGCCGGACTGTATGTATGGCCGGAGCCGGAAGAAGAACGGGGAGATACACTCTGGGAAGAGCGGGAATGACCGGAACTATAAGAACCGCCGGAATTGTGAGAACTGCCGCCGCGCACGTGAGGCTGTGCTGCGAGCGGGAGAGCAAAGATAGCGGCTGCCGTCATCAATGCTGCAAGTCTTGTCAAGTGTTTCATATGCCAGTGGTTTTAATATAAGTAATACTTCTTCGACAAGGTCTTGAAGTCTTCGACATCCGCGGTCCAGTACGGAGCGATGTCCGAGACTTTGAAACGCTTGCTGAATTCTTTACTTACAAAGTCCGTTCCACAAACTTTATTGAACATTCCAAGACGCCCTGCAGACAGCTCAAAGGGGTTTTTTTTGTATAATTCCCATACCGCCTGCATCACGTAGAACTGCACCAGCGTCAGGGGCGCGGCCTGGTAATCGGTAAAATAATACTGCACTCCGTGGATGAGCTTGCGAGCGCTGCTGCCGTAGAAGGGAGTATAGTGGACGGCCCTCCAGGCCACTCCCGGCACATTGTAGCTGTCCAGGCGGGCCTTCAGCGCGTCGGCGTCTATCCACTCGGCGGCGAAAGCATCAAAGGGAATCGTGTATCCTATGCCTATGTTAAGGTAATTGTTGAATTCACCCACCAGGCCGGCGCAAGGGTAGCACACGGCGCTGCGGGGGTACGGGATGTTGGGTGAAGGCATCACCCAGGGCAGCCCGGTCTGCTCGTAGGTCATACTGCGTTCCCAGCCTTCCATCGGCACTACAGTCAGCGAGCAGCGCAACGGCAGCTGGTCTCCTGTCTGGCCGCAGTTGAGCCCTTCTTCGTTGATCATACGGGCAAGCTCCCCTACCGTGAGTCCGTAAATATACGGGATGCGGTACTGGCTGACGTAGGAAAAGAAGCCGTCACGCACGAGACTTCCCTCGACTTTAAGCCCGCTCAGGGGATTCGGACGGTCGAGCACCATCACCTGGACGCCCAGAGTGGCGCAGGTGCGCATCAGAAGTCCCAGGCAGCTGATGAAAGTATAGGAGCGCGAACCCACGTCCTGAATGTCGTACACCACGATGTCCACCCCCTTCAGCATCTCGGGAGTCGCCTGGCGCGTGGCTCCGTAAAGGGAATACACGGGCAGCCCGGTAGCCTCGTCCTTGCCGGATTCCACCTTGCCGCCGGCCCAGATGTCCCCGCGCACGCCGTGCTCGGGAGCATACAAAGCCACGAGATTGACATTCTCGCGGAGGATGTCGATGGTGCTCCTGAGCTGGCGGTCCACGCCGCTGGGGTTGGTCAGCAGCCCCACGCGTTTGCCTTTCAGTCCCTCGAAGCCGCGGTCACGCAGCACCTCGATGCCGGGCTTGACCTGGGCGGAAAGATTTATTCCGACGGCAAGCGCCGCCGCGCAAAGAATGTGACGAAGAATGTGGGCAGACAACATATCATTACAAGTATAAAGAATCCAACATACCCGAGAGCTTCCTGCAAGTATCCGGCCACAAGGCCCGGAAGCATCATCGAGAGAGCCATAAAAGCCGTGCAGATCGCATAATGGGAAGTCTTGAGCGGGCCTTCAGAGAAATGCATCATATAGAGCATATAGGCAGAGAATCCGAAGCCGTAGCCCAGCTGGTCGAACACCACGCAGGCGCCCACTACCCAGAGGCTGGAAGGCTGGGCTATGCTCATATAGAGGTACACGGCGCACGGAAGCGCGAGCGACAGGGCCATAGGCCACAGGCACTTGCGCAGGCCCAGCCGGGCAGCGGCGAGACCGCCCAGAATGCCGCCGGCAAGCAGTGCTATCACGCCGAAGGTACCATATACGATACCGTACATATCAGTGGTGAAACCAAGGCCGCCGAGCTCCGCGGAATCCCTGAAGAAGGGGAAGAGCATCTTCACGGAAAATGCCTCCGGAAGGCGGTAAAGCAGCATAAAAGCCATAGCTACCCAGATGCCCTTCTTACGGAAAAAAGAAGCGAAGGCTTCTCCGAATTCACGGGCCACGTCGGAAGCGTTCCGCACCTCGCCCGCACTCCTGTCGTCAGCGGGACGGGGAAGGATGAATGCGTGCCAGACGGCCATCAGCGCAAGGATTGCAGCCGACACCACCATAGTCACGGACCACGCGGCGGGGATATCGTCAAGGCGCTTTTCCAACACTCCGGCCATCACCACCAGCACACCCTGGCCGAACACCGAAGCGATACGGTAGAAAGTGCTCCTGATGCCCACGAAAGCCGACTGCTGCCGCTTGTCGAGGGCCAGCATATAGAATCCGTCGGCGGCGATGTCGTGCGTGGCCGAGGCGAACGCGGCAACGATGAAAAGTATCAGCGTCAGGGTGAATGTGCTCATACGCACCGTAGCGGCGATAAGCCCGATCGCCACAAGCATTATCAGCTGCATAGTGACTATCCACCAGCGTTTGCTCCGGAAGATGTCCACGAAGGGGCTCCAGAGGGGTTTAACCACCCAGGGCAGGCTTATGAGACTGGTGAGCAGCGCGAGGGTGCCGTTGTCCATTCCCATATCCTTGAACATAATGAGGGATATGGTGTTGACGATGAAATACGGGATGCCCTCCACGAAGTAGAGGGTAGGAATCCACGTCCAGGGAGATTTATTATTCGATCGTTGCACCTTTGTAGTAGTATTCAAGTATCTGTTTGTAGTTGAAACCCTTGGTCGCCATCACGGCGGCGCCTATCTGGCAAAGCCCCACGCCGTGGCCCCAGCCGCGGCCGCGCAGGGTGATGGTGTCGCCCTCGGTTATGACTTCGAACGCGGAGCTTTTCAGATGCGACGGGCTCAGGGCCCTCCGTATCGCCAGCTCTTTCCCTATGACCTCGGTACGCAGGCTTCCCCGTATGCGGAGATACTTGATGCGCCCGGAGGCTCCGCGCTCGAGCGGCTCCAGGGCCTCTATGCGGCCAAAATCTATCCCGGTGCGCTGCTTGACGAGGCTCGAAAGGGCGTCGCGGTCATAGACCTGCTCCCAGTCGTGGAAGTCGGTGGTCTCGAGGTCGTAGTCGTTGAGCACCTGCGAGAGCACTTCCTTGTCGTGGCAGTCACAGTACGGGTCCTCGACGCTCTGCAGGTACGGATAGTCACGGTCCTCCCAGCAGGTGCTGAAAAGCTCCGTGCGGCCGCCGCAGCACTTGGAAAAGCGAGTGTCGCAGATGCGGCCCCCGTAGCGCAGGGTCTGTCCCCAGGTCTGGTCGATGGCGTCGCGCACGGCGCTGCCGACTGCAAGGGTCAGTCCCTGATAGCGCTGGCAGTGGTCGTCGGCGCACACGTCGTATCTCTCGTGCGGCACCGCAGACTCCGCCTCGGAAGGGTTGCGCCTGTCCTGCATACGGGCAAGGGCCCAGCTGCGGGAAATGACTGCGTGCGCCTTGAGGAACTCCGGGGATGCGCTGGCACGCATCTCGGACGAAATGACGCTCAGCAGGTAATCTTCCAGGCCCACTTTATTGATGGCGGTCACACGGCCGCCCTCGGCTATGAATTTCAGGGAACCGGCGAATTTCTGATGCTGGCAGCGCTGCCAGTGGAAGTCAATGCCTATCGGCACGTTGCGCAATATGAACGACGGCTCGGCGAAGAGCGTGGAACGGGTCACCGAATCGAAAATCAGCTCGTCGTACAATACGCCGTTGTAGTTGATGCGTCCGTCTTTTACGCTGACCCGCTGCGGGCCTGCCCCGTCGGAGATGATTTCGAACTCTATCTCGGGAGCGGACAGGATGCCCACTTCTATCAGGGGCTGCTTACGCGTCAGGCGGGAATCTATCATACGCTCATCTTCCTCGCTCACGCTCACTTCGGAAAGCATTTCTTCCAGCTGCTCCGGGCGGGCCTTGTCGAAGTCCTCTTCACAGGGAGCTACGAACACGCCAGCCATTTCGGCGGCGCCGGGGCTGATGGTGAGGTGCTCCTCCGGAGCCTGGGCGTAGTAATGGTGCGACCGCAACTCGCTGCGCAGCACTACCATAATCCTGTACTCGCTGACGGCCTCCTTGTACCAGGCGTAGAGGTTGAAGCGTGGCTCAAGGCCCGGGTCCATCACCGGGCAGCAGTCGAGGAACTGGTAGAACAGCTTCGCCAGCGACTTCGTGGTAGAAGCTTTGATGCAATAGACGCCGCGGGTGAAGCCGTCATAGTGGTACAGACGGGCGTCCTTGACCTTGGACAGGTGCTCTCCGGGGCTGTCGAGGAAGGCATCGACGGCGCTCTCGAGGGGCAGCGCGAAACGGGGCACCGCCTGGAAATGGAGATGGTCGGGAGCCGAAGCGCCGCTCTGGGGGCCGTTGTAATAGACAGTGAATTCCTGATAGTTCCAGGCAAAGTCCAGCATATCCGGAAGATGGTGCCAGATGG
>ONLD01000043.1 GCA_900318565.1 uncultured Bacteroidales bacterium | reverse complement strand
GCCGTATGCCGAACGGCACGTACGGTGGTGTGAGAGGTCGGAAAACAAAGGAAGTAGGAGGAAACTTCGAGAATCCTTTGTTTTCCTCCTACTCGATTGCCCTCCCGGACCGTCGTCTCAGCCGCATCCCGTGTGCGAAACCGGCCTTTCTGCACCCGGACCGTCGTTTCCGCCTCCTCCCGTGTGCAAAACCGGCCTTTCTGCACCCGGACCGTCGTTTCCGCCTCCTCCCGTGTGCGAAACCGGCCTTTCTGCACCCGGACCGTCGTTTCCGCCGCATCCCGTGTGCAAAACCGGCCTTTCTGCACCCGGACCGTCGTTTCAGCCGCATCCCGGGTGCAAAACCGGCCTTTTCACCCACGGCCATCGGCAGGTGCTGTCCTCAGAGTAGTCGCTTCGCTCCCCCTCCCACTGCGCTTCGCTAGCGGGCCCCTCCCGCTCCAAGCCGCGGGCGGCAATACTCTCCCGGACAGCACCTGCCGATGGCCGCTACTGAAGAGGACTTGGGGCCAAAGTATTATCGGAGGCCGGAGGCCGACAGAGGGGATAGCCGCACAGCGGCGGAAGGGGAACCTTCCCCTTCTCCCCTGGGGGTGCAGGGGGATTGGAGGCGACTGCATCAGCAGTCTGGCGAGCCGTCAGGCTCACTGGAATCTGATGCGGTTGCGGAGGCCGCGGTCGGCGGCATTGCGGGCGGCGATGAAGCGGTAGCGGCCCTTCTCGACGGACCAGGAGGAGGATTTCTCATCCCAGGAGGCGAGAGACTCCGCGGAGACGAACATCTCGACGGTGCAGCTTTCTCCGGGCTGCAGGAGGGGAGTCTTGGCGAAGGCCTTAAGCTCGCGTGCAGGCTTCTCCATCTCCCGCCCAGGAGCCTTGACATAGAGCTGCACCACATCCTTGCCGGCGACCTTCCCGGTGTTGCGCACCGTGACGTGCACGCTATAGCCTCCGTCGGCGGCAGCGACCTTCAGCCCCGACCACTTAAAGGTTGTGTAGCTCAGCCCGTAGCCGAAAGGATAGGCCACGTGCCCGGGAGCCTTGGTCTGGAAGTACCTGTAGCCCACCCAGATGTCTTCTTCGTAGTCGGTGTAGTCGATGTCCTTGACGGTGTAGTCTTTCTTGTTGCCCTCGAGGCGGCGGTAGAAAGAGTAATTGAAAGGCTTGTCGGCGTAGATGCGCGGGAAATTGGGAGCCGATGGCTCGTGCTCATAGGCATCGGAAATGGTCATAGGCAGGCGTCCCGAAGGGTTGACGGCTCCGGAGAGCACGTCGGCGAGGGAGTGCCCGCCCTCTTCCCCGGGCTGCCAGCAGATCAGGATGGCGTCGGCAAGGTCCTCCCAGCTGCGCACGTCCACCACACCGCCGATATTGAGGATGACCGTCACTTTCTTGCCGCGGGCGTGGAAGGCGCGGGAGGTCTCGCGCAGCAGGTCCAGTTCCCTGTCCTGCAGCATATAACTGTAGTGCAGGTCGCGGTCCTTGCCTTCTCCGAACACGCGCCCGAAGGTCACGAACGCCCTGTCGGCGCTTTCGGCAGCCTGGCGGATGAGGTCGGCGGGCAAGGCTTCGATAGGACGCTCGCGGTCGATGACCCAGGAGTTGTTGCCGTCTATCATCTTGCAGCGCCAGCGCTCGTCCTGCATATATGCGCTATAGAATTCATCGAGGCCCTTGTCCAGCGTGAATCCGCCGTCGGAGAGCCCTTGCTGCAGGTCGATTACATACGGACGGTGCACGTCGCCGGAACCGGTACCGCCGGCAATGAACGCGTAGGAGGTCACGCCCAGCAGTGCCGTCACTCCGGAAGGTCCGGCCGGAAGGGCACCGTCGTTCTTGAGCAGCACCATTCCTTCGTCGGCGGCCTTGCGGCACACGGCTGCGTGCGCTTCGAGGTCCGGAGCGTCGGAGTGCTCATAGCCTCTGTAGGCCGGGCACTTGACGATGAGCTCGAGGGCGCGGGTGACGCTGCGGTCCACGTCGGCCATTGCCAGGCGCCCGTTGCGGACTGCCTCTATCAGAGCGTTGTAGCGCGCGTCGGAGCCGGACTGGATGAGCTCGTTGCCGGCGTGAATCTGCGCTGCGGTGTCGTATCCGCCGCCCCAGTCGGTCATCACCGTGCCTTCGAATCCCCAGTCGCCGCGGAGTATGTCCGTCAGCAGCCAGGGGGCCTCGGAGGCGTGCGTGCCGTTGATGTAGTTGTAGGAGGTCATAAGCGTCCAGGGCTGGGACTTGCGCACGGCTATTTCGAATACCTTAAGGTATATCTCCCGAAGGGCCCTTTGGCTGAGTCGGGCGTCGTTGTGGAGGCGGTTGAGCTCCTGGTTGTTGGCTGCGAAATGCTTGATGCACGCGCCCACGCCGTTGCTCTCGATGCCGTTGATGTAGGCGGCGGCAGTCTCGCCCGCCAGCACCGGATCTTCCGAAAAGTACTCGAAGTTCCTGCCGCAGAGCGGGTTGCGGTGGATGTTGGCACCGGGCCCAAGCAGCACATCCACGCCGTATTCCAGCACCTCGTTGCCCATCGCTTCACCTACTTCCTTCACCAGCTCGGGGTTCCAGGCTGAGGCAAGCATAGTGCCGATGGGGAAGCCCGTGCAATAGAAAGTCTTGTCGGTGCCGGGCCGGGTCGGGTCGATGCGCAGGCCTGCGGGGCCGTCGGCAAAGACTATCGAGGGTATTCCCAGGCGGGAAATGGCGTGCGTCGCGCCGGCGCTGCCTTTGACGCCGATGTCGTTGCGTCCAATGCCGTCGAAGGCGGAAGAACCGCAGCCCACCAGGATGGCGGCTTTCTCTTCGAGGGTGAGAAGTGATACGATTTCGGGAATGTTGTCAGGCCGGAGCACAGGTCCGGAGACGGCCAGGGCCGCCGCAAGTATAAATGTCAGCATATTGCAAATATACTAATTATCTTGACACTGCCTGCTCCCAAGCAGCCGCTTGCATTCTGGATTGTCAAGAGTCCCGGGCAGAAGGCGCAGGGTGCGGTCTTCGCCGGTGATTTCGCTCATCACCACGATGTCCCGCACGGCCTCCTCTTCGATGACACGGAACCGTTCGGGGGAATCGGCCTTGATTTCCTCAAGGGTCATTCCTATCTTGTGCTCAATGTATTCGCGCAGGTCGGTAAACGCGGCGGCGGAGGGAGCCTCCGCATCTGGAGGAAGAGAGTAGATCATCAGAGTCTGGAAAAAGCGTAGAGACGGTAATCTTCGGTGCCGAAAGTGTATTTCACACGGGGTTTTTCCGACGGATCGCCGGTGGGAGTGATGATCACCTGCACGGCGGTGCCGCTGCGGCGCTCCTGGAATGCACGGGCGGCCTCATCGGGGTCGGATATCACCGTCGTCCCGCCGGGACGGTGCTTGCGGATGGCGCGGATGCCGGAGTAAGCCACTGATTCCGAATCCATCGCGGCTTCCGTGTAATCCTGTATCATACTGATGTATGCCGGCATAAAGATGCACTCGCGCCCGCTCTTGTCCCGGTCTCCGGCTATGGGCACGGACACGATGGTAAAGGGCTTGTTCAGGGCGTCCTTGTCTTCGCTTTTGCCGCCCTTTGACAGCGTCAGGTAGATGAAGCCCTTGACCGCTTCCACGTGCAGGAAGTAATTGTCGGGGCTGGTCTTCTGCTTTTCATATTGGGCCTGGGTGCAGAATTCATAAGGGGAGATGGTCCACAGGGAGGTAACCTCCTGGCGGATGGCGGCATCCATAGACGGACGGCCTCCGAGCACGACCTTGGTGGTCTTGCTCTTGAAATCCTGTATCTTGTAGCCTTTGGTGTAGATGCGCTTCTGCCCCCACGAAGGGAGCGCTGCGAAAAGCAGCACCGCAAGCAGCAAAAATTTTCCTAACACGTTTTTCATATCAACAAAGTTATAAAATAATTCACTACATTTGTAGGATAAAGAAGTTTTTTTATGTCGCAATATATCGTTTCAGCCCGCAAGTACCGCCCCGATTCCTTCGAGAGTCTTATAGGACAGGACAATATTGCCCGTACCCTCAAGAATTCCATTCTCCGAGGCCAGCTGGCGCACGCATATCTGTTCTGCGGCCCCAGAGGTGTAGGCAAAACCAGTGCCGCGCGCATTTTCGCAAAGACGATCAACTGTTCCAACCCGTCGGCGGATATGGAACCTTGCGGCGAATGTGAGTCCTGCGTGTCGTTCCGCGAGGGACGCTCTTACTGCATCCACGAGCTGGATGCCGCGTCCAACAACGGCGTCGAGGATATCAAGGCTCTGATGGAGCAGGTGCAGATACCGCCCCAGGTGGGACGCTACAGTGTGTATATCATCGACGAGGTGCATATGCTCACCCAGTCGGCTTTCAACGCGTTCCTGAAGACGCTCGAGGAGCCGCCCGCACACGCAATCTTCATCCTCGCCACGACGGAGAAGCACAAGATCATCCCGACCATCCTGAGCCGCTGCCAGACCTATGACTTCAACCGCATCAGCGTGCCCGACATCGTGCGCAACCTGCGCTCCATCTCCCAGAAGGAGGGGATTACAATCGACGACGAGTCGCTGCACGTGATTGCCCACAAAGCCGACGGTGCTATGCGCGACGCGCTGACCATCTTCGACCAGACCGTGGCTTTCTGCGGCACGGACATCCACTACGCGGACGTGATGCGCAACCTGAACGTGCTGGACTACGAGTACAGTTTCCGGCTCGTGGATGCATTCCTCTCGAAGGACCACGGGACCGCGCTGCTGATTTTCGACGAGATACTGTCCAAGGGCTTCAACGCCCTGCATTTCATATCGGCTCTCGGCTCGCACCTGCGTGACCTTCTGGTGAGCCGCACCGGAGGGCTGGATGCCCTTCTCGACCTGCCGGACTCCCTGAAGGAGCGCTACCGCGAGCAGGCCGCGAGATGCCCCTTGAAGTTTATCTATGATGCACTGGGCATCATCTCGCAGTGCGAGGCGGGCTACAGAGCCGCCACCAACCAGCGGCTCCACATCGAGTTCGCCCTGATGCGTATGGCTTTCCTCGGCGGTTTCCCGGCCGATGCGCCCGTCGTGGCAGCGCCGCCCGTACAGGCTGCCGCACCAGCCCCCGTGGCTCCCGCACCTGCGGCAGAGCCCGCCCCTGAGGCTCCGGCCGTCGAGCCAGTGCAGACAGCAGCCCCGGCTCCGGAGCCCGCGCCGGCCCCTGCCCCTGCGCCTGCGCCCGCGCCGGAAGCTCCCGCCCCGACCCCGCGGAAGCGTCCCTCCAAGCGCGCCTCCGGCCTCTCGCTCGCATCGCTTATGAGCGACGAGGAAATCACGGTGGAGCTCGCCCCCGAGGCCGAAGCTGATGCTCCCGTGGCCCTTCCCGACCCCGAAAGCGTGCTCGCGAAATGGCCCGAACTCGCTGCGATGTATTCGGCGCAGCCCCGTCTCGCCAACGCCCTCGCCAACGCCAAACTGGAAGTGCGCAGCGCCGACGGTCTCCTCACCGTGGATTTCGCCCTCGTCAATGAAGCCCAGAAAAACTGGATAGCCGAGAAGAAGCTCCGCGAGCTCGAAGAGCGCTTCCAGAAGCTGATGGATTGCCCCAAGATACGTCTCGAGCCCGGCGTCATCCCTGAAGAGGAGCAGGAAAAAAAGATATATATGCCCGTGGAAAAGGCACAGGATTTGATGTCCAAAAACGCGGAAGTAAGTGAATTGGTAAAAGATTTAGCACTAGATATACGATGAAGCTCCATTGCGAAAACCTGGTCAAGAAATATGGCCTCCGTACGGTCGTGAAAGGAGTGTCGATGGAAGTCGAGCAAGGCGAAATCGTCGGTTTCCTCGGCCCTAACGGCGCAGGCAAGACCACCAGTTTCTATATGATTACCGGCCAGATCGTCCCCAACGACGGCAAGGTATTCCTGGACGATGAGGAAATCACGAAGCTTCCTATGTACAAGCGCGCCCAGAAAGGTATCGGATACCTGCCTCAGGACGCCTCGGTGTTCCGCAAGATGAGCGTGGAAGACAACATAATGAGCGTGATGGAAATGAAGGGCGTGCCCCGCAAGGAGCGCCTCGAAAGGCTTGAAGACCTCATCGACGAGTTCAACCTCTCGAAGGTGCGTAAGTCCCTCGGTATCCAGCTTTCAGGAGGAGAGCGGCGCCGCTGCGAGATAGCCCGCGCCCTTGCCATCGACCCGAAATTCATTCTGCTGGACGAGCCTTTCGCGGGCGTGGACCCCATCGCGGTCGAGGATATCCAGTATATCATCGCCAAGCTGAAATACAAGAACATAGGCGTCATCATCACCGACCACAACGTGGGCGAGACTCTCGCCATCACGGACCGTGCTTATCTGCTCTACGAGGGCTCCATCCTCCAGCAAGGTACCCCCGAGTCGCTTGCGTCCGATGATGACGTGCGCACGAAATACCTCGGCAGCGGCTTCGTGCTGAAGCGCTCCGTCTCCGTGCTCCGCGCGCAGCGTGAACACGAGGAACGTATGGCAAAAAAGGAACAGGCTTAGAGTATGGAACACATCAGAGGCAAGATTTCCCAGATAATCGGACCTGTCGTGGACGTGCATTTCGAGGCCACGGACAAGTCAGCATCGACATTCGCCCTCCCCAGTATCCACGACGCCCTCCGGGTCGTCGCGCCGGGCGGCCGAAGCGTAGTGATTGAGGTGCAGCAGCACATCGGCGAAGAGACCGTGCGCTGCGTCGCTATGGATTCCACCGACGGCCTGTGCCGCGGCCTCGAAGTCGTGAGCACGGGTAAACCTATCGCAATGCCCGTGGGAGCCCAGATACGCGGCCGCGTGATGAACGTCACGGGCGATAGCATCGACGGCCTGCAGGACCTTAGTCCCGAAGGAGCCCTTCCCATCCACAGGGAGCCTCCCCGCTTCGAAGACCTCGCCACTTCCCAGGAAGTGCTCTTCACCGGCATCAAGGTCATCGACCTGCTGGAGCCTTACCTGAAGGGAGGCAAAATCGGCCTTTTCGGCGGCGCCGGCGTGGGCAAGACAGTGCTAATCAAGGAGTTGATAAACAACATCGCCAAGAAGCACAACGGCTTCTCCGTCTTCGCCGGAGTGGGCGAGCGTACCCGCGAGGGCAACGACCTGCTGCGCGAAATGATAGAGTCCGACGTCATCCGTTACGGCAAGGAGTTCAAGGAAGGAATGGAGCAGGGCCGCTGGGACCTCTCCAAGGTGGATGTCGAGGAGGTGAAGAAATCGCAGGTGGCTATGGTCTTCGGCCAGATGAACGAGCCGCCGGGAGCCCGTAGCTCCGTGGCGCTGAGCGGCCTGACGCTCGCCGAGTCGTTCCGCGACAGCCCCGACCCGGATTCGCCGCACGACATCCTGTTCTTCATCGACAACATCTTCCGTTTCACGCAGGCCGGCTCCGAAGTGTCGGCACTGCTCGGGCGTATGCCCTCCGCTGTGGGTTACCAGCCCACACTCGCCACCGAAATGGGCGCGATGCAGGAGCGCATCACCTCCACCAAGAACGGCTCCATCACCTCCGTGCAGGCTGTCTATGTGCCGGCGGACGACCTCACCGACCCCGCGCCCGCCACGACTTTCTCCCACCTGGACGCCACCACGGTGCTCAGCCGCAAGATTACGGCCCTTGGCATCTATCCCGCCGTGGACCCGCTGGAATCGACTTCCCGCATCCTCGACCCCAACATCGTGGGCGAGGAGCACTACAATACCGCCCAGAGGGTGAAGCAGATACTTCAGCGCAACAAAGAGCTGCAGGACATCATCGCCATCCTCGGTATGGACGAGCTCTCTGACGAAGACAAGCTGACTGTCAACCGCGCCCGCCGCGTGCAGCGCTTCCTCTCGCAGCCTTTCGCCGTGGCGGAGCAGTTTACGGGCGTGCCCGGCGTGATGGTGGACATTGCCGATACCATCAAGGGCTTCAATATGATTCTCGACGGAGAATGTGACGACCTGCCCGAGCAGGCTTTCCTTAACGTGGGTACGATAGAGGAAGCCATCGAGAAGGGTAAGAAGATTCTGGAGGCTGCCAAATGAGTTTTAGTCCGCTGTCACTGAAAATCCTGACTCCTGAAGGAGCGGTGTTCGAAGGCCCGGTCGAGGCAGTGTGGCTGCCCGGCTCGAAAGGCCGTTTCGAGCTGCTGCCCGGCCACGCCCCGCTGATTTCTTCCCTCGAAAAGGGGACCTTGCAGTGGGCGGCGTCCGGCGGCCGTTCGGAGCTCGCAATCCGTTCGGGAGTGGTGATAGTGGATGCCAATACCGTGACTGTATGCGTGCAATCAGATCAATAGCGGCCCTGCTGCTCGCTGCCCTGTGCCTGCTTCTTCCGGTCCGCAGCTTTGCGGAGCCGGCGGAGGACGGCGCGCAGGAGGAGCTGGATATGAACGCATACATCTTCGGCCACATTGGCGACGCTTACGAGTGGCACATCACGACCATAGGCGAGCGCCATATTTCCATACCTCTGCCTTGCATAATCATAGACGGCGGCGTCCACGCCTTCAGCAGCGCGCGCCTTGCACACGGCGCTCAGTGGGAGGGCTACCGGATAGCGGCCGCAGGCGAGGAGCACGAAGGCAAAATAGTGCGCGCAGCCGATGGCACCCGCCCCCTTGACCTTTCGATCACGAAAAACGTCTTCGGACTCATCATAGACAGCATAATCCTGGTCGTGCTCATTCTCCTCTGCGCCCGCTGGTACCGCAGGCACGACGTGCTGAAAGAGGCCCCGAAGGGCATTGCAGCCCTGCTGGAGCCCGTCATTATGACCATAGAGAACGATGTCATCAAGGATGCCGTGGGGCCGGAATACAAGCGCTTCTCGCCATATCTTCTGACGGCGTTCTTCTTCATACTCATCAACAACCTGATGGGAATAGTGCCCGTGTTCCCGGGCGGAGCCAACATCACCGGCAATATCGCCGTGACTTTCGTGCTGGCGCTGTTTACCTTCCTGATGGTCAATCTTTTCGGCAACAAGCACTACTGGAAGGACATACTCTGGCCGGACGTGCCCCTGTTCCTCAAGGCCATACCCATAATGCCCGCCATCGAAATCCTGGGTATGTTCACGAAGCCCTTCTCGCTGATGGTGAGGCTTTTCGCCAATATGCTCGCGGGCCATATTATGATTCTGAGCGCTGTGGCGCTGATTTTCCTGACCGCCAAGATGGGCCCGCTGCTCAACGGCTCGCTGAGTTTCGTGGCCGTGGTGCTCGGCATTTTCCTTGACTGCCTGGAAATCCTCGTGGCCTTCATCCAGGCCTATGTATTCACTATGCTGTCGTCGGTCTTCATAGGGCTGGCGCACCAAAACCCTGAAAAAGAAACACATTAAAATATTACAATTATGATCGGAACAATTCTTCAAGCGGCAGTCCTTGCCAAAGTAGGCGGCGCAATAGGCGCAGGTTTAGTTGCTATAGGTGCTGCAATCGGTATCGGCAAGATCGCCCAGTCCACGATGGAGGCTACGGCCCGCCAGCCCGAAATCGCAGGCGGCCTGCGTACCACCGCCATCATCATCGGCGCCCTTCTCGAAGGCGTCTGCCTTATCGGTGTCATCGCTTGTCTGCTCGCTGTGCTTCTGTAAGGTATGTCGCTTATCACTCCTGATTTCGGCCTGCTGTTCTGGATGGTCATTATCTTCGGCGTGGTGTTTTTCATCCTCGCCAAGTTCGGCTTTCCGGTGATTACCAAGGCCGTAAGGCAGCGCTCCGACCACATCGAAGAGTCTCTCCGTGCGGCCGCGGAAGCGCGGGCGAGCCTTGAGCAGGCGGCCCGCCGGCGCGAGGAGATGCTCTCGCAGACCCGCGCAGAGCAGGGGCGTATCCTCCAGGAGGCGTCCCGCACGGGCGAAGAGATAATTGCCAAGGCCCGGGAGACGGCGAAGAGCGAGGCGGCTGAAATCATACGCAGCGCCCGTGCCGACATCGAGAACCAGAAGGAGACGGCCCTGCGCGAGCTCCGTTCGCAGGTCTCCGCGCTCGGAGTCGCAGTGGCGGAGAAAATCGTAAGAAAAGAGATGGAATCCACGCCGGAGCAGCTGGATCTGCTGCAGCGCTACGCCGATGAAGCCTCACGTGAGGCACAAATGAATTAGAATGAATTCGGGACAGGTCACAAAACGTTATGCCACGGCCCTGCTGCGTTTCACGCTTGAAACCGGCAGCGCCCCCAGGGTATGCGAGCAGGTGCGCGCTATGCTCCGGAATCCTTCCGTGATGCCTTCCCCTCTCGAAGAAGACCTCCGGAAGTTTTTCTCCCTGGTGGTCTCGAACGGCCGCAAGGCGTGGCTCAGGCGCATCTTGATGACCTATGTGGATTACTACTGCGAGGCGGCGGGCCTTGCCCACGTGCTCCTTACCTCGGCCGTCCCTTCCAAGGAACTTGAAGACAGGGTGCGGCGCGAAATCGAAAAATCCACGGGAAAGAGCGTGGTGCTGGAATCCAAGGTGGACCCTTCCCTCATCGGCGGATACCGGGTGGAAGTGGACGGAATGATGCTCGACGCGAGCGTGCGCCGGCAATTTGAGATTCTGCAGCGTCAGTTTATTGAAAAGAACAACAGGATAGTCTAACGATGGCACAGAACACTATAAAAGCCAGCGAAATCTCCGATATACTCCTCGAACAGCTCCGGGGGGTGGACACTTCGCTGAAATATGAAGAAGTCGGCACCGTACTGACCGTCAGCGACGGCGTGGCCCGTATCTACGGCCTTGCCAAGGCCGAGGCGGGCGAGCTCCTCGAATTCGACTGCGGCGTCAAGGCCGTGGTGATGAACCTCGAGGAAGACAACGTAGGCGCCGTGCTGCTGGGTCCGACCGACCAGGTGAAGGAAGATATGCCCGTGCGCAGGCTGGGTCGCATAGCCGGCATCGACGTGGGCGAGGGCCTCGTGGGCAGGGTCGTGGACCCGATAGGCACGCCGCTGGACGGCCTGGGCCCGGTACAGGGCGAGACGGTGCGTATGCCCCTCGAGCGCAAGGCTCCGGGCGTTATCTTCCGCGAGCCCGTGCACGAGCCGCTGCAGACCGGTCTGAAGGCCATAGACTCTATGATTCCTATCGGCCGCGGCCAGCGCGAGCTGATTATCGGCGACCGCCAGACCGGCAAGACCGCAATTGCCATCGACACTATCATCAATCAGCGCCAGGGCTACCTGGACGGCAATCCCGTATATTGTATATACGTGGCTGTGGGGCAGAAAGGCTCTACGGTTGCGTCCATAGTGCAGACGCTGCGCGAGAAGGGCGCGATGGACTACACCATAGTCGTGGCCGCCACCGCCGCCGATCCCGCCGCGCTGCAGTACTATGCTCCGTTCGCAGGTGCTGCCATCGGAGAATACTTCCGCGACACCGGCCGGCACGCGCTCGTGGTGTATGACGACCTGAGCAAGCAGGCCGTGGCTTACAGGGAGGTGTCGCTTATCCTGCGCCGTCCTTCGGGGCGCGAGGCCTACCCGGGAGATGTGTTCTACCTGCATTCCCGCCTTCTGGAGAGGGCGGCCAAGATTATCTCCCAGCAGGAGGTGGCGGAGCAGATGAACGACCTGCCCGAGTCCCTGCGGGGCAAGGTAAGGGCCGGCGGTTCCTTGACCGCGCTGCCTATCATCGAGACGCAGGCAGGCGATGTGTCGGCCTACATTCCTACAAACGTGATTTCCATCACTGACGGCCAGATTTACCTGGAGAGCGCGCTGTTCAACGCCGGCTTCCGTCCTGCGGTCAACGTGGGCATTTCGGTGTCGCGCGTGGGCGGAGCTGCGCAGGTGAAGAGTATGAAGAAGGTGGCAGGTACGCTCAAGATAGACCAGGCCCAGTTCGGCGAACTGGAATCGTTCTCGAAGTTCTCTTCGGATCTTGACAAGGTCACCGAGATGGCGCTCGACAAGGGCCGCAAGAACAACCAGCTGCTGATTCAGCCCCAGTATTCTCCTATGCCGGTAGGGGAGCAGGTCGCTGTGCTGTATTGCGGCACAAGGTCTCTTATGGCGGATATCGGAGTGGAGGATGTGCTTGATTTCCAGAAACTTTTCCTGGAAAGGATGCGGGCTTCGCATTCGGATATCCTGGATGAGCTCGGGCGCGGAATCGTCTCTGACAGGGCCGAGGACATTATCAAGAAAGTTGCTGCTGAGGTATGTCTTCACTTAGGGAAGTAAAGGACCGTATCACTTCGGTCCGCAGTACTTTGAAGATCACTTCTGCGATGAAGCTGGTGGCTTCGTCGAAGCTGCGCCGTGCGCAGAAGGCCATCGAGACGCTGCGGCCCTACGAGGAGACCATCAGCTCGATTCTCGCATCCCTGACTGCCGCCGACTATGCCTCTCAAGGGCTGGGGGTGTGGGTTCAGGGGTCCATAAACTTAGGACAAAGGACCCCTGACAAGCAAGGGAGGACGGTCGTGGTGGCGTTCTCCAGCAACAGCTCGATGTGCGGAGCGTTCAACAACAACGCCATCAAGAAGGCGCTGGAAGTGCTGTCGGGAGTCAAGGGGCCCGTGGAGGCGTGGACATTCGGCAAAAAGGCCGCCGAGGCCGTCAGGAAGGCAGGCTTCCCTCCGGCAAAGGATTTTATGGACGTGGTAGCGCATCCCGGTTTCGAAGCCGTAGCCGCAGCCTCGTCGGAGCTTCGCAAGCTTTACTCCGAAGGCGAAGTCTCCTCCGTCGTGCTCGTATATAACCATTTCGTCAGTACTGGCCGCCAGCAGGTGGTTGTCGAGCCTTTCCTTCCTTTCGAAGCGCCGCAGACGGAGGTGAAAGAAGACCCCGAAGAGCATTTCATCCTCGAACCGTCCCGCGAAGAACTGCTCCAGAGCCTTATCCCGCAAGTGCTGGACCTCAAGCTATATGCGGCCCTGCTTGACTCGTCGGCCGCCGAGCACGCCGCCCGTATGATAGCGATGCAGGCCGCCACCGACAATGGTGAGGGCCTGCTTTCGGAGCTTACGCTCGAGTATAACAAGGGCCGCCAGCAGAAAATCACCTCCGAGATTCTCGACCTCGCAGGCGGAGCGGCTCATTAATCTTAGAATTCGTAGCCAAGGCTCACGAGGAAGGTGTTACCGAGGGTCTCGGAGAGAAGCAGGAAGGTGCCGTCGAGGCGGAATCCTGCGTATTTGCCGCCGATACCCAGCGACAGGAAGGCAGGCAGGGCCTTTGCCGGGTCGCCGTAGTGGAAACCGGCGCGCGCGAAAGCAATGTCCTTGAATCCGTATTCGGCTCCGACCCCCGCCATCAGGGCGCCGTTGAACAGGAGGTCGGCTTCGCCGGCCACGGTCAGGCCCTCCAGGGGCTTGTAGAATCCGTCCACGCCCACGAGCGAAGGTATAGCGTAGGAACCTTCACCGTAGTTGATGTTGGTGCCTATGTTGCGGCCCGCCAGTTCCACGCCCCATTTCTCTCCGCCGTAACGAACGAAAATGTCGCCGCAGAAAGAGCTGCCAGTGTTTTTCTCCGCCAGGGCGGAAGTCACGGTGCGCAGCGTCAGGCCGGCGCTCAGGGCGTCGGTGATACGGTATTCAGCCCCGAGCCCTATTATAAGGTCGTAGGGCTTGAAAGTGCCCTTTACCGAGCCTTCTTCGCCGGAAGTGCTGTACGGTTTGTCCATAAAGTCCTTGCCTTCAGCGTAGAGGGCGAGTTTGTCACCGATTTTGAACCACACGTCGGCTCCTATCAAAGTATTGTCAGCGGTCTTCGGAGCCCACATCCCGAAATAGGCGTTTGCACTGAGTTGAGGGGCGTCCTTGGCCAGATGTACTCCGCCCATAGAAAGGGCGCGGGTGTCCGTGGGCACGAGCAGGGCGGGAAGGCTCTGCGCGTAAGCGGCGGACGCCAGGGCAAATGCAAGTATGCTTATAAGTAATTTTTTCATAGCCGTCTAGATTTTAGCGATTGTAAACTTACCCTCGCGGCTGCCGGCCTTTACCTTGACATAGTAGATGCCGGCAGACTGCCCGCTCATATCGACTGTCAAAGGTTCGAACGGAGAGCATTCGGAGGCGGACTGGAAAATCGTGGCTCCGGCCTTGTTGGTGATGCTCACGTCCAGTTTCCCGTCCTCGATAGGACGGATGTTCAGTACCTTTTTGACAGGGTTGGGGTACAGCACGAAAGGCTCGTTGCTGTCGGGGACCAGAACCTTGAAAGTGGCGGTGCATTTTTCTCCGCGCGCATCGGTCGCCGTTATGTTGATTTCCGTCATACCCTTGCCGATTGCCGTAATCTGGTAGGTGGAGCCGCCGGGGGCGAGGTGGACCACTCCCTGCACGGTATAGCTTACGCTGTAAGTCAGCTCTTCGCCGTCTTCATCAATGAAGCAGTCGGCGATGTTGATGGTCGAACTCTGCCCGGCTGCGCTGAGCAGGATGTTGTCCAGCGGCTTGCCAATCTTTGGAGCGTGATTGGGGAGGATGGTGTAGTTTATGACTTTTTCAGCGCTCAGTTTATATTTGTCAGTGGCGCGAATGACAGCCTTGTAACTGCCGGGAGCGGCTTTCAAGGCCGTAATCTGCACAGTGTACCCTTTTTCTTCGCTGTAGTTCCAGCTGAAAGCCTCCGAACCGGGTTCGACTTCGACGGTGAAACTGTGGCCGTCCGGGTCGCTGACTTCGAAGCCGAAGGAGATGGTCTCGTGGGATTTCACGGAAATGTTCTCTCCGGTATCTCCGGTGCTGATTACGGGAGCGGAGTTGCTGCCGGTGGTAATCTGCTTGATTGCCGATTTGGCGGAGACGTGGCCGATATAGTCGCGAGCCACGACGCAGATGTAGTAGTCCGTGTTGAATTCCAGTTCGGGCAGATTCACGCTAAGTGTTTCTCCCACGCTGAGAAGGCCCGTTTTGTAGGTATTTGCCTGCACGCCTGACGGCAGCTTGTCGGGGTCGGCGCTTTCCAGGGCGGCCCTGTCTTTGGAATAGAGCACGGAGTAGGAGTAAGCCTTCACGTCGTCCGGGTCTGCGGTTACGGCCCAGCCGAGACTTACGCGATTGGATTTCACTTCAGCACCGGTAATCTCGCTGACGGGTTCCGGGGCTTCCGTGCCGCCGAGGCTGAAAGAGCCGAGTGCATCGACCATAGGGCCTATGGGCGAATAGGACGGAGCGTTGCTGTAGCTGGCTCCCTTGAGCAGCCTCTCCAGCAGCATATCGTTGGTGAAGCCCGGGCCTCCGAAGTGGGAAGCGATGAGGGCTGCTACGCCGGACACGTGCGGACAGGCCATAGAGGTGCCTTGCATCTGTCCGTACTGCCCGCCGCTGATACAGCTGAGAATCTGCGGACCCACGTACACATCCCCGCCGGGGGCGCAGATGTCAACCCAGTCGCCATAGTTGGAATAATAAGCCTTGGTGCGCTGGGAACTGACCGCTCCCACGGCCACCACCTTGTCGTACATAGCAGGCCAGGCATAGCTCCAGGCTTCGTTGCCTGCTGCAAAGATGACCACGCCGCCCTTCATAGGGCTGCCGGGCAGCTGCTCGCCGTTTTCGTCGCAACCGGCATACTTGATGAAATAGTCGATTGCCGCTTTGGTGGCCCGGTCGATGTTGCTGTTTTTAGCCTGGTCCTCAGTCTCATACTGTATTCCCCAGCTGTTGTTGGCAATCACGGCTCCGTTGTTGGCGGCCCAGGTGAATGCTGCCGCGTCGTCGCCTCCCAGGGTTGTCGGCTTGGATGCATCTTTGGGATCGGGTACTTCGCGCAGCATCTCGCAGGACATTATGCGCACGCCGCCTTTGCCGTCAGGTATATACCCACGCAACTCGTGCTTATCACGCTCAATGAGTTGCTCCATCTTTCGGCAATAGAACTTCGACGCCTCTGCCGTGTACTGTAGCCGGAGAGAATATTGTTCGGTTTTTGATTTCATATAGAGTCAAAGACATTTACAGCTTTACAGAAAGCCTACTTTTAATACAAGAACCCTACTACCCAAATCGGCAACTTATGTCCGATAGCTGTTTCTATATTATCAGCCAGTACATACGAGTTTGGGAGATTGGCAATCTGCCTGAAATCCTTGTCTTCTCCTCCGACTTCTATGGTATATATTCCGTCTATCTTGAAGTCGCCTTTTTTCTTGCCAAACTCCACCTGATGCTTGGCTGATAACTGGTTCACGACAAACGTCTCTCTGGCTGTTCCGATCCGCACAGGTGTCGTTGCCCATGCATAGAGCATATTGGAGTTGTCGATATATATCTTATCCGGTTTCTGCATCCGTTTGGCATTCACAAGGTCGCAGTATAACAAGTGTAACAATTTAGCTTTGTCCATGTAATTCAAATAAGCCAGAACAGTTTCCCGTTT
>ONLD01000005.1 GCA_900318565.1 uncultured Bacteroidales bacterium | reverse complement strand
GCCGTATGCCGAACGGCACGTACGGTGGTGTGAGAGGTCGGAAAACAAAGGAAGTAGGAGGAAACTTCGAGAATCCTTTGTTTTCCTCCTACTCGATTAATTATCGGGCAAGAATGATTGCGGTTTGAGAAAAAAAGTGCATCTTTGTGAAACATTTTTGTTATGGATGCTCCTTTTATCTACAATAAGCCTGTGACCGGGCGTTACTTCGTGGGCCGGAAGACCGAGGTCTCCATCCTTGCCAATCTGCTGAAGGAAGGGGAGAACGTGGTTATGTACGAGCCCCCGAAGGCCGGCAAGGACTCGCTTCTGCAGCAGGTATTCTTCGATATGAAGATGGCTATCGGGCAGTTCCGCATCGCCGGCGTGACGCTTCGCAATGTGCGTACTGTCGCCGATTTCTGTATGCGCCTGGGCTCCGACATACTTAAAATATACGGCACCACGACCCAGGATTATGTGCGTCTGGTGGCTGAGAATCTTGCCCTGACGCATTTCGTGTTCGACGAACAGGTCTATCAGGCCACGGGGCGCGTGCTTTCGCTCAACTGGGACATAGACGAAGGGGATATCCGGACCATATTCCGGCTGCCCTACAATCTTGCCCGCAAGGACGGGAAGAAGCTTTTCGTGTGTATAGACGATTTCCAGTGCGTCGATCTCACGGAAGACGGGGAGCATATATGCAAACTGCTCCAAGAGACCTTCCAGACCCGCAGCCAGGAGGACAAGGCGGCCGCCTGCTATGTGCTTTACGGCTCGCAGGTCAATGCGATGAAAGACATTTTCGAGCACCGCAGGTTGTTCCACCGCCAGGTCGAGCGCCTGGAGCTTGGTCCCATCGACGCCAAGGACATCGCCGATTCCGTCAACAAGGGCTTCCTCTCGAGCGGCAAGGTGGTGGACCGTTCGCTGATGCTGGGCGTGTGCGAGCTGTTCCACAACAACATCTACTATATCAACTGTTTCGCGGCTATCTGCGATTCCCTTTCCAAGGGCTACATTATGGAACCGGTGCTGATGGAGGCGCTCTCTGACCTGCTGGCGCTGCACGAGCCCCGCTTCAAGGCCATTATGTCCGACCTTACGACTTTCCAGGTGTGCCTGCTGCGCGCCATAGTGGACGGGCATACCAAATTCAGCAGTTCGGAAGTCATCCATAAATACAGCCTCAATTCGTCGGCCAACGTGCGCAGGCTCAAGGATGCGCTCTGCAAGAAGGAGATAGTCACTTTCGACGAGGAGGACGTGCCGCACATCCTGGATCCGCTCTTCGAATACTGGGTCACGAAGTATTACTTCGAAGTGCGCGGGGAATGAAAAAATTTTGATAATCTGATAATATTCATTATCTTTGCCGTCCATTTTATGACCGAAGGGCTCGCCAAGAGCTGCCGCAGGGCAGCCGCCCCAGGCCCAAACATTAAAAAATTTGTTTGATGTACGCAATCGTTGACATTGCAGGCCAGCAGTTTAAAGTAGAGGCTGGCAACGAAATCTTTGTGCAGAGGCTCGCCGACGCCAAAGGTGCTGATGTGGAGTTCGGCAAAGTGCTTCTCGTCGCCGACGGTGAGGCTGTGAAGGTCGGTACTCCGTATGTTGAGGGAGCCGTTGTGAAGGCTACCGTTATCGATGACGAGGCGAAGGCCGACAAGGTCCTCGTGTTCAAGAAGATCCGCCGCAAGGGCTTCCAGAAGCTCAACGGCCATCGTCAGAAACTTACCAAGATTAAAATCAACGAAATCGCTTAAGAATTATGGCACACAAGAAAGGTCAATCCAGTTCAAAGAACGGTCGTGAGAGTCAAAGCAAACGCCTTGGTCTCAAGAAATTCGGCGGCGAGGTCGTGAAGGCCGGCAACATTATCGTCCGCCAGAGGGGTACGGTCCACAATCCTTCCACCAACGTCGGTATGGGCAAGGACCACACTCTTTATGCGCTGATCGACGGCACAGTAAAATTTGCCCGCTGCCGCAAGACAGACAAGTCCTACGTGTCAGTGGTGCCTTTTGAGAACTAATCTCGAAGGTTGAATGTGAATCAGTGACTTGCACTTCGGGATCGGGGTTGCAGGTCATTTTTTTTAAATTACAATAGTTTTATGTTGACGCTTAAGATGCTTCGCGACGACCCCCAGGCGGTTGTCGAGAAATTGAAAATCAAGAATTTCGACGCGCAGGCACTTGTGGACAAGGTGCTTGAACTGGACAGGGCCCGCAGAAACTTCCAGAGGGAGTCCGACGCCCTGCTCGCTGAGCAGAAGCAGAAGGCCGCCGAAATCGGCGCGCTGATGAAGCAGGGGCTCAAGGACGAGGCCGAGAAGGCCAAGGCCGCAGTGGCAGCCCTTAAAGCCCGTTCGGGGGAACTGCTCGCCAAGATGGACGAGGCTGCCGCCGAAATGGAGAAGTCACTTGTCCTTATGCCCAATACTCCTTGCTCTCTCGTGAAGCCCGGCAAGGGTGCCGAGGACAATGAGGTGGTCAAGATGGGCGGCCCCGAGGTGAATCTTCCCGAAGGAGCCCTGCCCCACTGGGAGCTCGCAAAGAAATACGATATCATAGATTTCGACCTCGGAGTGAAAATCACCGGCGCCGGTTTCCCCGTCTATAAGGGCAAGGGAGCCAAGCTGCAGAGGGCTCTGATCAACTTCTTCCTGGACTGCAACACCGCAGCCGGCTACAAGGAAGTCGAGCCGCCCGTGATGGTCAACCGTGATTCCGGCTTCGGTACAGGCCAGCTGCCCGACAAGGAAGGCCAGATGTACCACGCCGAAGTGGATGATTTCTATATGGTTCCGACCGCCGAGGTGCCTGTGACCAACATCTTCCGCGACGTAATCCTGTCCGCAGACCAGATTCCCCAGAAGCTTACCGCCTATACTCCTTGCTTCCGCAGGGAGGCCGGCAGCTACGGCAAGGACGTCAGGGGCCTTAACCGCCTGCACCAGTTCGACAAGGTGGAGATTGTGCGCATCGAAAAGCCGGAAGACAGTTACAAGGCTCTTGAAGAGATGGTCGCCCACGTGGAGAGCCTGGTAAACAAGCTCGGCCTGAAGTACAGGATTCTGCGCCTCTGCGGCGGGGATTTGTCCTTCACCTCCGCAATTACATACGACTTCGAGCTCTGGAGCGCCGCCCAGGGCCGCTGGCTCGAAATCAGCAGCGTCTCCAACTTCGAGACCTACCAGGCCAACCGCCTGCACTGCCGCTATCGTGACGATGAAGGCAAGACTCAGCTTGCCCACACCCTCAACGGCAGTTCGCTTGCCCTTCCGCGCGTGGTCGCCGCCCTCCTTGAGGACAACCAGACCCCGGACGGAATCGTGATTCCCGAAATCCTCCGCCCGTACACCGGGTTCGACAAGATTGATTAAAGATTGTACCATACTCGGAATCGATCCCGGAACCAACCTGCTTGGTTTCGGGATTGTCCGTGTGTTGGGGGGCAAGCCCCAGTTCGTCGATATGGGGGTGCTGGACCTTCGCCGTGTGGATAGCAGTTACGGAAAGCTCGGCATAATCTACGACAAGGTGGATGCTCTCTGTGCGCTTCATAATCCTTCAGACCTGGCAATAGAGTCGCCTTTCTACGGGCGCAACGCGCAGGTGATTTTCAAGCTTGGACGGGCCCAGGGCGCTGCTATCAGCGCGGCGGTCGCCCACGGCGCGGCGGTCTATGAGTACGCGCCGAGGAAGGCGAAGCAGGCAATCTGCGGCAACGGTGCCGCATCTAAGGAGCAGGTGGCCCTGATGGTGGAGAAGACTCTCGGCATCAGCATCGATCCGGGGCATCTGGATGCGACGGACGCCCTTGCTATTGCAATGTGCCACTATTACGAGCAGACTAGTCCGCTGGCAGGGAAGGGAGGCGGCGGCTCCTGGGAGAAGTTCATCGCCGCCAATCCCGACCGAATTAAGTAGCGCTAAAGTAATAATCTGCTTTAAACTTTGGAAAACAATTTGCGTCTAAAGGAAAGTTATGAAATTGTTGACCAGAATAGTTTGCCTTGCCGGAGCCTTGCTCCTGGGTACGAGCCTCTTTGCCCAAAACCGCGTCTCAGCGGTCCTGATCGATGAATCCAACGGTGAGCCCGTGGGCTTTGCCACCGTCTCGCTCACCCTAGACGGGGCCAAGAAACCATCCAAATACGTGCTCAGCGAAGCCGACGGAAAAGTCGAAATCAGCGGAGTGCGTGCCGGTTCATATACCTTTAAAGCCGAGTTGCTCGGCTACCTTCCCTACGAGAAGCAGATAAAGGTGCCCGATGTGAAGGACCTCGGTGAAATCCGTATGAAAGTCGATACCCAGCAGCTCGACGCGGCTTCCGTGTCGGCCGCCGGCAACCCTATCATCATCAAGAAAGACACCATCGAGTACAACGCCTCCTCCTTCAAGACCACGGAGAACGACGTGCTCGAAGACCTGCTGAAGAAACTCCCCGGAATCGAAGTGTCGGAAGATGGCTCCATTACCCACAACGGACAGACAATCAAGAAGATAACCATCGACGGCAAGACCTTCTTCCTCGATGACCCCCAGCTTGCCTCCAAGAACATTCCCGCCAAGATCATCAACAAGCTCAAGGTGGTGGACAAGAAGTCCGACCAGGCTGAATTCACCGGAATCGACGACGGCGAGGAAGAGACTATCATCGACCTTTCCATCAAGCCCGGAATGATGAAGGGCACCTTCGGCAACGTGATGGCAGGAGGCGGTCACGACCTGCCTTCCACCAACATCGAAGGCGACTGGCGCTATCAGGGAGCCGCTTTCGTGGGCAAGTTCACCGACAAGACCCAGATCTCCTTCATCGCCAACGGCAACAACACCAACAACCGCGGATTCAACGACCTCGCCGGCTCAATGATGGGCGGAATGCGTGGCGGTGGCGGCGGAATGGGCGGCGGCCGCGGCGGCAACTGGAACGACAACGGCATCACCACTTCCTGGATGGGCGGAGCCAACGGCGCCTGGACCCTCTTCGACAACCGTATGGACCTTGGAGGCAACTACCTCTACAGCAATACCTCAAAATATGTGGAAGAGCAGAGCTCAAGGACTACCTATCTGTCTGATTACAACCAGATTTACAACTCCGACGGCACCAATGACACCCAGACCTGGGGACATCGTTTCGGTATGCGTCTGGACCACAAGTTCTCGGACAACACATCCATCCTCTTCCAGCCCCAGGTAAATTTCGGAGGCGGCGCTTTCGACCAGGTCAACAGCTACCTGACCGATTATGACCGCGACTCGGCCATTGAACACATCAACCAGGGCGATTCGCGTAACTTCGGCTCCAACAAGAATTTCAGCACCAGCGGTTTCGCCCTCCTGCGCCAGAGGCTCGGAAAGCCCGGCAGGACCCTCACCGTGATGGGAAGATACAGTTTCTCCAACAATGAGCTCGGCTCTTTCAACCAGTCCAACGTCTTTTCGGATTACATCTCCGAAGACAACTGGGGCACCAAGCAGGTCACCGACCAGCGCATAGAGCAGGAGAGTCATTCCTACTCCCTCTTCGGGCGCGTGACTTACACTGAGCCCGTGGGCGGCAATTTCTACGTTGAAGCCAACTACGGCTACAGCTGGTCCCTCACCGAATCCCAGAAAAACACTTACGACAATACCAACGGCGGCCTGCTGGATGAGTATTATTCCAACAGCATCTCCAACGACAACAAGCGCCACGACATCGGCGCCAACGTGCTGTATCAGCTGGAGAAATTCCGCGCCCAGGTCGGTTTCTCAGCCCAGCCTACGACTACTCTCAACAAGACCGTGCGCGCCGGCAAGACCCAGACTTACGACGACACCCGCTGGCGTTACGCCCCTACGGCGATGATGTGGTGGGAGATGGGCGAGAATTCCAATATGCGCGTGTTCTACCGCGGCTGGTCCAACCAGCCTTCGGTCTCCCAGCTGCTCCCCGTGCCGGACAATACCGACCCTCTGAACATCAGCTTCGGTAATCCTTCGCTGGCCCCGTACTTCAGCCATAACTTCAACGGCGACTTCCGTCTCAACAACCGCAAGACCTTCACTTCGGTCAATGCCCGTTTCAACGGAAGCTATGTGCAGGACCCCATCACCAGCGCAATCTGGTACGGCCCCAACGGCGCCCGCTACTCTATGCCTTTCAACGGACCTTCGTCCTTCAACTTCGGCCTCAACCTCTTTGCCAACATACCCCTGGGCAAGTCCAATTTCACCATCGGCGAGATGGGACGCATCAACTACAGCAAGAGCGCTTCCTTCGTGGGCGGCGAGAGCGTGACAAGCGCCATCGGCAGCTACTACGATCCCGCCACCGGCGATATGGACTATGACGCTTTCCTGGCGGCCTACGGCAGGGGAGACTTCAGCTTCGAAGAGAATGTCACCAGGACTCTCAGCGCCACGGAGCGCCTGAGGGTGACCTACCGTACCGACGCCCTGGAAATCTCGACGAGCGCCCGTACCCGCATCAACAAATCCTGGTACACCATCGCCCAGACGGCGGACAATACCCTGACATTCAACAATCAGATACGGGCCACGGTGAACTGGACGTGGGACGCGCCCGGCATCACGCTCAAGTCCGAGTTCAACTACAACTGGTACAACGGCTACGCCAGCAGCCTGAACTACCAGCCTGAGTACATTTTCAACGCTGAAATCCAGAAGCTCCTCTTCAAGAAGAAGGCGACGCTTGCGCTGAAGGGCTACGACATCCTCGGTCAGGCAAAGAACCTCAGCGTGTCGGACAATTCCAACTACCACTCAGAAGTGTACAACAATACCCTGGGACGCTATATCATCCTGTCCCTTACTTGGCGCTTCGGCAACTTCGACCGTGAGAAGATGCGCGGTCCCGGCGGACGCGGTCCCGGCGGACGCGGACCCGGCGGTCCTGGAGGACGCAGGTAGGGAGGACGCCTTACCGGTTTTACATAGATTCTTCGCTTCGCTCAGAATGACATTTTGGGCGAAGCATTTTTTTATTATATTTGCGAAAGTAAACTATAACCGAATAGGATGTCAGGGCTGGTAGCGAGGATTAAAGATTCCGACCGTGAAGCGTTCGACCAACTGTGCCGCGAGCGCTACGCTTCCCTTATATCCTACGCAAGGCTCTTTCTTTCAGGCGTCAACGCCAGTTGGGCGGAGGATGTGGTGCAGGACGTGCTGTTCGGCGTCTGGCAGAACCGCAAGTCTCTCCGCGAAGACGATGCCTCGGTGCAGGCCTATCTTATCCGTTCGGTTTACAACCGCTGCATCAATTACCTCAAGAAGGCCCGCAGGGCCAATCTGCTGGGCTCCTGGTACGAGGAAAAGATACTTTCAATCGTAGGGGACTGCTGGTCTCCCGACCGCAATCCCGTAATCCGCAGCGTCTTTAACGCCGACCTTCGCGACATCATCTCCGAAGCCGTCGGCAAGCTCCCGCCCCGCTGCCGGGAGGTCTTCACCCTCAGCTACCTTGAGAACCTCACCAACAAGGAAATCAGCGAGCGCCTCGGAATCTCGCTCAGCACAGTGGAGAATCATATGTACCTGGCGCTCAAACAGCTTCGCGCCCAGCTCTCGGGAATCTGATTTTTTTCATTTTTCGTGTAGGTGTTTTCGGGCTGACACTTGTATATAATATGTATGCAAGACAATATTGTCACCCTTATCAACAAATATCTCAGTCGTGAAGCGACGGAAGATGAGAAGATGCGCCTGAGCCGCTGGCTCGAGGAGTCCGAAGAGAACAGGCGTTTCTATTCTCTGTTTGCCGCCAACTGCTCGCTGCACAAGACCATCACTTCGCCCGACCTGAACAGCGACCTGGAGTCGATGATGATGCGGCTCCACGCCCGGATTGACGAGGCCGATGCCCAGCGTCCGCGCTTTCCCCGCAAGGCTTTCGCCTGGGCGATGTCCGCAGCGGCCGCCGTTGCGTTGCTGGTGCTCGCCATAGGAAATTTCTGGCGCCCGCAGCAGACAGCTCCCGTGGAGCCTCCTATGGAATTGGCGTCCAACCTTACAGAAAATACAGTACATATTGTGCTCGATGACGGCACGCAGGTGTATCTGCATCCCGGCGCGAGCATACGCTACAATGTCAGCACTATCGCCGGGCGCAGGGAAGTGCGGCTGAGCGGCGATGCGTACTTCGACGTGACCAGGGACGAGGCCAGGCCATTCGTGGTCCGCACTCCCAACATCGGGGTGCGCGTGCTCGGGACTTCGTTCTCCGTGTCCGGCGCCGATGACGTGTCGCAGGTCGTGCTGGAGCGAGGCGCCGTGCGCATACTGTCGCCCGAGGGCAGCAGTATGGTCACCCTTTCTCCCAACCAGAAGGCCACCTTCAAGACCTTGACGGGAGACATACGCGTGGAGCCCGTTTATGCAACTGCTTTCGTGACCGATAAATACCGCCTGGTAGCTATGTCGGATGTGACCGTGAAGCAGATTACCGCAAAACTGTCTGACATTTTCGGCAAGAGAATCAGCTGCAGCGGCGGCGACGAGGACAAGCGCTACAACCTCGCCTTCCTGAAGACCGACTCTTTGGAAGACGTGCTTTCCATCGTGGAGTACCTTACCGGAGCTCAATGCAATATCCTATAATACATTACTAACCCAATAATTCGTATGAGAAAAAAAATTCTGATGTCAATCTGCTTCCTGGCGGCCCTCATCCTCGGGACGGGGCGTTCCGCTCAGGCGCAGGACAGGCTCTACGACGTGGATTTGTCTATGTCCGGAGCCACAGTCAGCTCGTTCACGGCGGCCCTTACCGGCCAGACCGGCGTGCTGTTTTCCTACGAGACCGACCTGTCTTCCAAGTCCTTGGGGAGTGTATCCATCAAGCAGAAGCAGGCTTCTCTCGAGTCTATCCTTACGAGGGCTTTCAGCGGCAAGGGCATTGCCTGGAAAGTCGTCAACAACACGGTAATCCTTACCGCGGAGCAGCCTCAGGACAAGGGCTCGTCCGTAGTGTCCGGGCGTGTTGTCGATTCCAACGGCGATCCTCTTCCCGGTGCCGGAGTTATGATCAAGGGTACCACGAAGGGCACCACGACCGACGCTGACGGACGCTACTCCCTGCCGGTCGCATCCAACGCCTCACTGGAGTTCAGCTTCATCGGCTACACCACCCAGGTCGTGCCCGTCGGCGGACGCTCTACCGTCAACGTGACCCTGTCCGACGACCAGAACGTCCTGGACGACGTGGTGGTGGTCGGTTACGGTACCCAGTCCCGCAAGACCTTGAGTACTTCCATCTCCAAGGTGGACGGCGAGAAACTGATGGACGCTCCGGTGTCCACGGTAGGTGACGCCCTCAAGGGCAAGGTCACCGGTCTGCGCATCGCCTCCAACAACAACCTCCCCGGCGAGAGCCCGAGGTTCCTTATCCGAGGCGGTTCGTCCATCAACCGTAGCAACGACCCTCTGTTCCTGGTGGACGGCGTGGAGAGAGGCATCGACGACCTCAACCCCAATGATATCGAGTCCATCGAGGTGCTCAAGGATGCAGCTTCCGCGGCTATCTACGGAAGCCGTGCTTCCAACGGCGTTATCCTCGTGACCACCAAGAAAGGCAACGCCTTCAAGCAGCCTCAGGTGGTCTTCGACGCGCAGGTGGGCTTCACCTCTCCCGCCCGCACCTGGAAACTCGCCAACGCTACCGAATTCCTGACAATCGTGCGTCCCGCCGCCCAGATGGGCCCCAACGCTCCGCTCGTGCTCAACGGCGCCAACGGTGCAGGTATCGGCAACACCGAGGCCTCTTCCACCTACTCGACCCGCTATCTGACTCCGGGCGAGGAGGTGCCCGCAGGCTACCTCACGATGGCCGATCCCATCGATCCTACCAAGACCATCATCTACTCGGACCACAACTGGCAGAACGAATGGTATCACCCTTCGCTCTACCATAAAGAATATGTAGGCATCAACGGCGGCAACAAGAATATGAAGTATGCCGCTTCCGTGGGTTACCTCGGTGACGACGGTATGGTGGCTATGAGCTCCTTCCGCAACTTCACGATGCACGGCAACACCGCTTTCGACATCACCAAGTGGCTGACCGCTTCCACTACTTTCGACTTCACCAACGGTATCAAGCACCCGATGACCAACGACTACTTCACGGTGCTCGGCCGCGGTATTATGATGTCTCCTACCCATATCGGCAAGTATCCCGACGGCACCTTCGCCACCGGCGGTACCAACAAGAACCAGCAGACAGCCGAGTTCTACGAGACCTTCTACGACCGCGAGACCCAGAGGCAGAAGTTTATGGGCAGCATCAACCTGAAGGCCAAGATTACCGACTGGCTCACCGCTACCGCACAGTATGCGCTCTACGACAACAGCTATCGCGGAAGTTACTACACCAAGGGTGAGGTCAACGGTAGCGTCAACTTCGTCTCCACGAACCGCGGCACCACCGAGACCCGTACCCAGACCCAGAGGCAGAACTTCCAGGCCTACCTGACCGCCGACAAGAGCTTCGGCCGTCACCGCATCACCGGCACCGCCGGTTACGACTGGTCCAAGTGGCACTACTGGTACCTGAACGCAGGCAACACCGGTTCTCTCTCCGACAAGGTGCCTATGCTGGGCTCCGGCGGCTCCAACACCGCAGGTACTATGAGTATGAGCAACCAGGACTACGAGACCGCGCTGATTTCTTACTTCGGCCGTGTGGGCTACAACTTCGCCGACCGTTATATCCTCTCCGCAACGTTCCGCGCCGACGGCAGCTCGCTCTTCCTGGGCGACAACAAGTGGGGCTACTTCCCTTCAGTTTCCGCCGCGTGGGTAATCAGCGAGGAAGATTTCTTCGCTCCCGCAAAGGAGAAGGTGAATATGCTCAAGCTGCGTGCTTCCTACGGTCAGACCGGTAACAACGACATCTCCCGTACCGACCCTCTGGGTGCTTATTCGGCAGGCACTTACAATGTCTATAACGTGCTCCTTCCTTCGAAGATGGTCAACTCCGGCCTGAAGTGGGAGACCACCACCCAGCTCGACCTCGGTGTGGACGTGGGCTTGTTCAATGACCGCGTGCGCATCATCGCCGACTACTACGACAAGGTCACCAGCGACCTGATTTATTCCATCACCCTTCCCGATACCGGCCAGTTCGGTTCCGTCAACTCCAACGTGGGCAGCGTCCGCTTCTGGGGTGCCGAGCTCGAACTCCACACCGTCAATATCCAGAAGCGCAACTTCTCCTGGGAGACCGACTTCACTTACTCCTTCTCGAAAAACGTGGTCCTGTCCCTGCCTGACGAGTATAAGTACCAGCTCAAGGATATGGACGGCAACCTGCTGTACGACGCTTCAGGCGAGCCCGTGTACGGATGGCGTATCGGCGGCTACACCACAGCCAACGGCTACCGCTTCGGCGGCACCGCGGTGGGCGAGCCTCTGGGACGCATCTGGGGTTACAAGGTGGCCGGCATCCTGCAGACTGAAGAGCAGGCCGCGGCTGCATACTACGACACCCAGTCCCACGGCTACCTGCGTTCCGACGGCAAGAGCATAACCGGCCGCAAGGACGCCGGCGACTTCGAATGGGTCAACCGCTACGGTACTGCCAAGACGGCCGACGGCAAGGAGCAGATCGACGCAACCGATATGTTCCTGCTGGGTAACGTTATGCCTCACTCCACCGGCGGTATCAACAACACCATCCGCTGGAACCGCCTGACCTTCAACCTGTATTTCGACTACGGTATCGGCCACAGCATCTACAACTATATGAAGACCCGTATGCTCCAGAACACCCTGGGCTACAGCAACTCCAACGTGGATGTGAACCTCATTTCCGGCTGCTGGAGGCGTCCGGGCGACAGCAATGCCCAGTGGGCACGCTTCTTCCCCAACGATGCCGACTACGGCAACCGCAACTACTCCCGTGCATCTTCCTTCAACGTGGAGAACGCAAGCTATCTGTGCCTGCGTGACGCCTCCATCTACTACGACCTGCCCGAGAAGTGGGCCAAGGCCGTGGCAATGAAGAAGATCACCGTCGGCGTGACGGGCAATACCCTCTGGTACTTCACCAAGCTCTCCGGCGCCATCAGCCCCGAGACCGGAATCAGCACCGACTCCGACTCCAATATGTATTCTTCCGTGCAGATGGGCAGCGCATCTTCCAACATTATGCCTGCCGCACGCAAGATTCTGTTCAACCTGAAGATTACGTTCTAAGAAGGAGGATACGATTATGAAACAAGCATTTAAATATTTCGGCGCAGTTATCCTCTCGGCAGCCCTCCTTACGGCCTGCCACAAGGACCTCGACATTCCCTACGACAATGCCCTGTCGGCAAGTAATATGTGGAAGGACGCCTCCGACCTGGAGCAGTCCGTCCCGGGAATCTTCTCGCGCCTCCACTCTTATTTCAAGGGAGATGAGTGCAACGTGTTCTACTTCGGCGAGACCCGCGTAGGCGACTATATGTGGGGCCCTTCGCTCGAGAGCAAGGTGCAGGACAACTTCAAGATTGCCTGCCGCCACAACACCCTCACTCCTTCCAATACCATCGGCTGGAGCGGCCTGTATTCCACTATCGACCAGGCCAATGCAGTCATCAAGCACGGTGCCGAGTGCGGCGCCAGCCAGGACCGCCTCGACTGGGCTCTCGCCCAGGCCTATTTCGCCCGTGCCTACTGCTACTTCCACGCGGCCCGCGTCTGGGGTGAAGTCCCCGTGAACCTGCTGCCCGTGGAATCCACGACCCAGGAAGAGTGCTATCCCAGCCAGAAGAGCGTAGCCGACGTGTACGCGCAGGTGGAGAAAGACCTGGACGAGTGCGGCAAGCTCGCCGACAAGCTCGGAAGCGAGAAATACTTCGGCACCAAGGACGCCTACAATACCCTTAGGGCTGATTACGCAATGTGGATGTACGCCACCCGTGACGGCGGCAGCAAGTATCTGGATATGGCCGAGCAGGCCATCAACGCCATCGGCATTTCCGGCACCCGCCTCATCGACTACGCCAAGGTCTTCGACCGCACCAACAAGAAGAACGCCGAGATTATCTTCTCGCTCGCTCTCAGCGCATCCGACACCGGCGGCTACCAGATTTACTTCTGCCAGCCTACCAACCTGATTGCCAGCGCCTACCGCAACAAGCCTGTCCCCATTTCTTCCACCCAGTGGTGGAGCTATTCCCAGAACTTCGTGGATGAACTCAAGGCCAGCGAAAAGAAGGGCGACACCCGCGTCAAGACCAACCTTGGCTACGGCCCTTATTCATCGGCATCCGACAAGCACGAGATTACCTGGTGCAACAAGCTCACGGGCGATATGTCCAAGAGCCCCGTGGTGCAGGACAACGACCTGATTTACTACCGCTACGCATACGTGGTGATGCTCGACGCCGAACTCAAGTACTACAAGAAGGACTATGCAGGCGCCAACAAGAGCCTCAACCTCATCGCAAAGCGCGCCTACGGCAAGGACAACTACTACACCAGCACCGCCCCTTCGGACGTGCTCAAGAACCTTGTCCACGAGTACTTTATGGAGTTCCCTGCAGAAGGAATGATCTGGTGGGCCCTTATCCGTACGGGCCAGATTTGGGATATGGAACCCAATTCCGAGATTCCCGGCCAGACTTTCAAGACCCTGCGCGAGAAGAATCCCAACATCCTCCTGTGGCCTATCCTCCAGAGTTCCATCAACAAGAACTCCAAGCTCCACCAGATTGAAGGTTGGTCATAATGTTTAACACAAGAAGCAAAAAGATATGAAAAAGATACTCTCAATCCTTGCCTTGGCCATTCTCTGCGCGGGAGCCGTATCCTGCGACAAGAATGCAGTCCCTGACGGCGCAGACGTGGTGAGCGTACGCGCCGCGGTGAGTCCGGATCCGGGCTCCATCCCCGCTGCCGGCAGCACTTTCGAGGCCGTGGTGGTGGTAAATCAGGGTATGTACCTGAATGTGCCCTGGACAGTGTCCGTGGACGGAACTCCGGACTGGGTCAGCGTCAGCAAGACTAAGGTCAAGACGCATTTCACCGGCACCTACGGCGGCGACGATGTGGATCTCGAGCAGGAGGGCATTTCCTGCACGGTCTCTGCCAACCTTACCGGAAAGAAGCGTACCGCAGTGCTCCGTTTCACGACCGAGTACGGTACGTCCGATGTTTACACACTCACTCAAAGCGCTAAATAAGTAACAGATAATGAAAAAGTTGACAACCATTGCGGCAGTCTTTACCGCAGCCCTCCTGACGCTTTTCTCCTGCACCAAGCCTGACATCCCTCAGCCCAAGACACCGACCGAGCCTGAGGAGCAGCAGGGACAGGGCGGCCAGGGAGAAGTGAAGCGCGCTACCGAACCGGCCGAGTGCAGCAACCGCATCGTGGCCCACAGGGGAGGCGCACGCGAGTCAGGCAACCCCGACAACTCAAAGGCGGGCCTGCTCTACACTATGGGCCTTAAGTGCTACGCGATGGAGTGCGATATTTATTGGACAAAGGATAATAACGTTGTCATTGCGCACGCTGAAAACACGTACTATATCAACGGCCTGAAGCCCTGGGAGCACACGCTCCTTGAGCTTCGCAAGGCCGGGAAGCTCAAGAACGGCGAGGAACTCCCTTGCCTGGAGGACTTCCTGGATATAGTGCAGGTGGAAGGAAACTGCACCAAGCTCTGCCTGGACATCAAGAACCTCGACAGCAAACTCACGGATTATCCTATCAAGGCCGTGCAGCGCTCCTGCGAAATCATCAAGGAACGCAAGGCCGAGAAGTTCTGCGAGTTCATCTGTACAGGCAATGAGACCGTGGCCCGTGCCGCAGCCGCCTGTATGACGGTGTACGGCATCCCCGTGGGCTGGATGGCCGACAAGGCCCCTGCAGGCCACAAGGCGATGGGCTACACCTGGGCCAACCTCTCCGCCGCGAGCTATATGAATCCTTACGGAAACGGAGTGCGCACGATCGACGAATTCAAGAAAGCCGGAATGCAGATCAGCATTTTCAATGTTGACAAGCAGGCAGGCGACGGAAATGCGGTGTACAGCGACGAGGCTGTGAATTACTATGTCAGCCGCTATGGAGACCTGCGTTTCCTCTGCACAAATTATCCTTCCTGGTTATTAAAGAAAATTAATTAAATCCACATTATGAAAACCAAAGCATTACTTCTTGCCGCTTTGTCTGCAGCCGCATTCTCGGCTTGCCAGACCGTGCTGCAGCCGGCCACCGTATCGCAGGTGTCCGTGAATCCTCAGATTGTGAAGGTAGTGACTGACGGAGAGACCAAGACCGTCCAGCTCACCGCCAACTGCGACTGGGAGACCTCCAGCTCCGCCGCCTGGGTGACCGTAGCTCCTGCATCGGGCACCGGTTCCACTTCGATTACCATCATCGCCGCCGCCAACAGTGGCGACGCCCGTGATGCGACCGTTACCATCACCGCGTCCGGGGCTGCCACCCACGCAGACCTGCTCGTCACGCAGTCCGGAGTCCAGCAGGTTACTCCCGGTCCGGATCCTACTCCGACTCCCGGCGGCACCACCATCAGCAACGCTACCCAGCTTGCAGCTTTCATCGAGGAAGCTCCGACCCTCGCTGCTGACGAGGAATGGACTATCGAGGCCGACATCGACTGCGGCGGCGCCAAGATCGCTCCCATCGCATCCTTCTCCGCCAACCTCGACGGCAAGAACCACAAGATCTACAACTTCGTCGTCGAGTCTTCCGACAGCAGGGCAGGTCTCCTGCTCGTGAACAACGGTACCATCAAGAACGTCATCTTCGGCTCCTCCGACGGCAAGGCCTATGACGGCAAGAGCTCCATCGGCTTCGCCGAGGGCAAGACCGGTGAGTACGCAGGTCTGGTCGCCGAGAACGCAGGTACTCTGGAGAATGTCGCCAACTTCGCCACCATCAACTACGCCGCCACTTCCGAGAAGCCCGGCGACTATATCGGTGCGGGCGGCATCTCCGGCCTCGCATCCGGCGCAGCCAGCTTCATCAACTGCACCAACGGCGCTGCCATCAACGCCACCGGTGCGGTGACCCAGGAAGTCGGTCTCGGCGGTATCCTCGGTTACACCCAGTCCAGCGACGTGAAACTGGTCTCCTGCGTCAATGTTGCCAACCTCACCATCTCCATCCCTGTGGCCAAGGTGATTATGATAGGCGGTATCGCAGGCCGTACCAACGGCACCATCCTCGTAGAGAAGTGCGAGAACAAGGGCGAAATAGCTTACGAACAGGACACCAAGCCTTCCACCTGGATGGCAATCGGCGGCATCGGCGGCGTGTTCTACAACGGCGCTACCGTGACCGAATGCAAGAACAGCGGCCGTATCTCCTCCAACCTCCAGCAGGTGAACCGTATCGCGGGTATCCTCGGTACGCTCAACCGCGGCGGTACCGTGGAGAAGTGTGAGAACAGCGGAGAAATCTCCCTGACCCAGGCCGAGGCCAACGCCAACTGGCAGGCTGCCGGCGGCATCGTCGGTTCACAGGAAAGGGAAGACGCAGCTCCCGCCAAGGTCATCGGCAACACCAATACCGGTGCCATCAAGGTGAACCTTGCCGAGAATAACACCGGACACCAGAACAGGATCGCGGCCGGCGGTATCTTCGGCCTCGGAACCCTCGTGACCGAAGTCTCCGGCAACACCAACAAGGGTTCCGTGAACCTGGTCAACGGCGGCAATGCCGACAGCTGGGCCGGCGGTATCGTGGGTGCGATGGTGAGCACTACCAGCGACTATCCTACGGCTCTGTCGGGCAATGTCAACAGCGGTGCAGTCTCCTGCAAGACTGGTGACGACGCTCTCAGCGCAGCCGGCGGCGTGATCGGCAACAACGGCAACTATCCCGGCAAGACCGACAACAAGTCCATCACAGTCACCGGTGACAAGAACACCGGCGCCATCACTTGCGCTGCCGCGGGCCGTGTCGGTTCCATAGCCGGCATCAACCTCGGTACCCTGACCAACTGCATCGCCGGCGGCTCCGTCAACGGCACCGCCCTCAGCGAATCCAACCTCGGCACCCTCACCCAGGGCGCAAGCAGCTCGGGCAAGGCCAACGGCACTACTCTGGCAAAATAATTTGCTCAATATTTCGGAAGGCGCGGCTGCAAAGTCGCGCCTTTTTTGTATATTAGCAAATTATTAACTTAACATTATGAAAATTCGTACGAGAATACTGCCTCTGCTGGCCTTCCTGGCGGCTTTGGCCTCCTGCGGGAAAGAAGAGGCCAAGCTGGAATCCTTGTCGCTCAACAAGGACTCCGTGGCGCTTGTCGGAGGGGAGACCGTGCAGCTTATCGCTATGCCGAAGCCTTCCGGCGTGGTCATTTCCCCGTCCTGGAGCTCGTCCGACCCGGCCGTCGCCACCGTGAGCGCTTCGGGCCTTGTCAGGGGCGTGGACACCGGGACTGCCCGGATTACAGCTTCAGCTCTCGGCAAGACTGCGGTTTGCAATGTGAGCGTACAGGGAGATTCACCCTCTGCGGGGCCCGCGGGAGACGGCTATCTGGACCCCAGGGACGCCCTCGCCCTTCCGCTGAATTCCAATCTCATCCATTCGCTCGGGACCCAGCTTGCCCGCAAAAGCAACGTGATGCAGGGCTGGGATTTCACCGATGCGTCCCACTACTACTATTCCCAGGCCCCAGCCAATCTCTATTCCCAGTACATTTCCTTCGTGCCGGGTCCCAGCCAGGGCTGCTCCAATTATATGACCCTGGAGCGCTTCGGACATATGACCCAAATCGTGGCTGAGAAGGCCTCGGACGGCAAGACCTACATCTGGTGCAATTCCAACGGTCAGGCGATGTCGGACGGATACGGCAACAGCCTTTCCATCTCCCGCCTGGAATACAAGGCCGGCGAGACGCTGACCGGAGGCTATGCCGGGGATATGTTCATAATGAGCAAGCAGTACAACGGCAAGCCTTACGTGGATCTTCAGGTGAGCGTGGATTTCGACTACAGACGCCTGCTGGTGGGAGGCCGCGTGTCCGGCGTCAATACCCGCTTCCACTGGGTGTATGACCTCGACGAGGTGCTGGCTCTGCCTCTCAAGGACGTGACTCTGACTGTATCGGTGGGCGGCTACCTCGACGGCGACGGCGAAGCCCGGAAGGTGACGCGCAGTTTCAAGGCCCGCGACCTGTCGGACGCCAAGCAGCTGGGCTATTTCGAAGTGCCCCGCGGCGCCGACCCGACCAAGACATACTACTATTCGCATCAGGGGCACGCCGTATATGGCAACTATGTGTGGTTCTATGAGGGGGAAGCCCTTTCGGACGCCCATCCTTCCCTGGCTTTCATCACAGTGTACGACTACAACGGCAAGGTGGTCATACCCCGCACTGAAGTTGCAGCGCTCAAGGATTCCGACCTGATGCGCAAGCTGGGCTTCACCTACGACGGCTCGGCGGAGGCCGAGAGCCTGAAAATCAAGGACGGAGTGCTGTATCTGGGATTCACCGGGCACAGCTCCGCCGCCAGCGCCAACCGAATCCAGAACATACTCAAATACGATCTTAATTAATATCCAATATGGCACAAGTCAAACAAACCAAACACAGTTTCAAGTACTGGCAGTGGAGAGTCATCATCTGCTCGATGATAGGCTATGCGATGTTCTATTTCGTGCGCAAGAACTTCTCCTTTGCCATCCCTCTGATCCAGGAACAGTATCCCGACATCACCAAGGCGCAGTTCGGAGCCATCATCTCCGCCGGCGGTATCATCTACGGCATCTCCAAGCTCATCAACGGCGTCATCGGTGACCGTACCAACGCCCGCTGGCACCTGGTGCTCGGCCTCGGCATCTGCGTGGCCGTAAACTTCCTCTTCGGATGGACCGACAAGCTGACCACGATGATTACCGGAGCCGAAGGCGGCCCCGATTTCATCGGAGGTTTCGTGACCATAATGTCTGTGCTGTATATCATCAACCAGATTTTCCAGGGCTGCGGCTTCGCTCCGTGCAACCACTTGATGGTCAACTGGGTGCCGCCGCACGAGCTGGCCACGAAGATGAGTATCTGGAACACCTCCCACAGCGTCGGCGCCTTCGTGGCGGCCGTTATCTGCGGCTACCTTACCAGCTGGCAGCTGTGCTTCTGGGTGCCTGCCTGCATCTCCCTCTTCGGCGTGTTCTTCATAATCGCCACCTTGCGTGACACTCCCAAGTCCGTGGGCCTTCCCGAGCTTCCCAAGGTCGAGGGAGAACTGGACGAGAGCAAAGGCAAGGACAAGAAAGAGTGGAGGAAGTTCCTTGTGAAGAAGGTGTTCCTCAATCCCGTCATCTGGATTCTCGCACTTACAGACCTCTTCGTCTATGTGGTGCGTTTCGCCATCCTTGACTGGGGCCCTTCGATGCTTCAGGATATGGGTTTGAGCCAGGCTCTGTCGGGCTGGACCGTGGCTATTTTCGAGGTGGCCGGCTGCCTGGGAATGATTTTCGCCGGTTATGTGTCCGACAAGCTCTTCAAGAGCCGCAGCCAGAGGGTCTGCGCCATCGAGATGGTGCTCGTGGCCCTGTGCCTCGTGGCCCTGCACTATATCCAGGATATGCATTCACCCGTGCTCTTCCTCATCGTGCTTGCCCTTGCGGGATTCTTCCTCTACGGCCCCCAGGCCCTTCTCGGCGTGGTGGCTTCCAACGAAGTGTCCAAGAAAGCCGCTTCTTCGGCAGTCGGTATCATAGGCTTTATGAGCTATCTCAGCACCTTGATTACCGGTTATCCTCTCGGTAAGTTCGCCGATACCTACGGCTGGCATCCCATCTTTATCCTTATGGCAGGCGTGTCCGTAATCGGTTTCATCCTTATCGTGACGCTCTGGAACCTCAAGGACCGTTCCCGTAACATAGAGACTCAGGAGGCTTAGTGCTATGGTCACCGCTAAAGCTATACTTTCCGCTCCCACCGGGCTCCACGCGCGCCCGGCGGGGGATTTGGTGAAACTGGTCAAGAGCTTCGAAGGCAGCGCCGTCAAGATAGGCGTCCCGGGAGGGCGCAGCGTCAATGCGGCTTCTATGCTGTCGCTGCTTTCGCTCGGGCTGAAATCCGGCAGCGAGCTGGAAATCAGCGTCGATGGCGGCCGTGAGAGCGAGGCTCTTGAGGCTGTCGTCAGCTTTCTCGAATCCGTGAAAGACTGATTTTATGAAAGTCACGGGGCCTGCAGTATTATGGGAAAGGACTTCGGCGGACAAGGCGGTGCGCTCTTTTGAGGATGCCTATGCCGTCGTGTCCGGACAGCTGTCTGCACTGGCTGAGGACAATCCTATATTCGAAGCGCATCTGGAGATGCTGCAGGACCCTATGGTGACTGATACCGTACAGGCCAATATGGCCGCCGGGATGCAGCCGCTCAAGGCGCTTGACTCTGCCGGAAACGCGATTGCGTCGATGTTCGCCGGCATAGATGACGAGTACCTGGCCGCCCGCGTGGATGATGTACGGGACATTTTCAGGCGTCTTCGCGACGCTATGACCGGAAACAGTTCCCCGCAGGCAGAATTCCCTGAAGGGGGGATACTCGTGGCCGAAGAACTGCTCCCGTCAGACACCTCCAAGATAGATTTTTCGAAAGTCCGCGGCATACTCTGCGCCAAAGGCAGCACTACGAGCCACGTCTGCATAATCGCCCGCTCGAAAGGCGTACCGATTCGTGTGGGAGCTGATATTTCCGGTATCCGCGAGGGTGACCCTGTCGAAGTCGAAGACCCCCTCGTGGGCGGGCAGGAGGAAGTGGTCTCAAAACTGCGTGCTGCAGGCCGCAAGGTCTATGTGAATGCCGGAAGCATATCAGATATCGAGGCTGGAATCGCCGCGGGGGCTGACGGAGTCGGCCTTTTCCGCACGGAATTCCTGTTTATCGGACGGGACTCCGAGCCCGGAGCGGAGGAGCAGGAAAGTATTTACAGCCAGGCTCTTCTCTCCTGCGGGGGGAAACCCCTGACGCTCCGTACTCTCGACGTGGGCGGAGACAAGCGTATCCCGTACATTGAGATTCCGGCGGAGGAGAATCCTTTTCTGGGGCTTCGCGGAGTGCGCCTTACGCTTGCCCGTCCGGAGCTTTTCCGCACCCAGCTCAAGGCCGTGCTCGCGGCGGCCCGCTCGGTGCGTGCATTGCGGCCGGAATGGTTTGCGGACCAGTCGCCTCTGCGCCTGATGCTTCCTATGGTGTGTCTTCCTAAAGAGATAAGGCAGGTGCGCGCGATACTTGAAGATATCGACCCGGGCTACAGGGGCCTTGTGAGTCTCGGGATTATGATAGAGACTCCGGCAGCAGTCCTTGGCGCCGAAGCCCTGGCGGCGGAATGTGATTTTTTCAGCATAGGCACCAACGACCTCACCCAGTATGTGATGGCAGCCGACAGGGGTAATCCCGGCGTGGCCTATCTTTATGATTCATACAATCCGGCCGTGCAGAGTGCTGTCCGTGCGGCCGTCCGTGCGGCCCACTCCGCCGGCATCCCCGCCGGTATCTGCGGCGAACTGGCTTCCGACCCCCTTGCTACGGAGATGCTTGTCTCTTCCGGGCTGGATTCTTTCAGCCTTTCAAAACTTTAATCCCTTTCATCTAAAAAATAATTGTATCTTTGCGCTCCAAACTAAAATATGGGGTGCTGATGAAGGTTCTTTTTATTTGCAACAACGCTTTTAATCCAGGCAACGGACTGAGTATGTCTGCCAGGACCACTATACGGAATCTGAGGAGCAGGGGAGTTGACGCCAGGCTTATGGCCGTCCGGAACCCCGATGCTTCGGGTCCGCAACCGGATTTCCCGCTGGAGCATTTCGTGTTTCCGGTTTTCGAACCCATTATCCGCGCAAACGGATTCTGCTATGCCAAGATAGACCGCAGGCGCATAGAGGAGGCCGTGCGTTGGGCCGACGTCGTGCATTTCGAGGAAGCCCTTCCGCTGGAATGGGTGGCCGTGAATATCGCGAAGAAGCTCGGCAAGCCCTGCGTGGCGACTTTTCATCTGTACCCGCAAAACATTACGGCCAACCTGGGTTTGAGAAAGAAGAGCCTTGTCAATCCCATATTGATGAAACACTGGAACGCCATTGTCTTCAACAAATGCTCCGATGTGCAGTGCCCTACGGAGGCGGCCAGGGACTATTTGAAGAACAGCGGCTGCACTGCCCGCCTGCACGTGATTTCCAACGGCGTACGGCTCGCTGAAGAGCCCGTGCAGCACGTAGCCCCGCCCACGGATACCCTTCTGGAGGTGCTCTGCATCGGGCGCCTTTCAAATGAGAAGTCGCAGCAGACGCTGCTCCGGGCGATGCGCCATTCCAAGTACGCCGACCGCCTGCGCCTTACTTTCGCAGGCAACGGCCCCAAGGAGAAGAAATACAAGCGCCTTGCCCAGAGGCTGTTCAATGAAGGCACGCTCTCCATCCTGCCCAATTTCGGATTCTACACCCAGCAGGAACTCGCGGAGCTCGCGCGCCGCGCATATCTTTATATCCATTGTGCCTGGGCTGAGGTCGAGGGCCTTTCCTGCCTTGAGGCCTTGCGGCAGGGCGCAGTGCCGATAATCGGCGAAGGACCGCTGATAGGGACCACCCAGTTCGCCTTGACTCCGAAGAGCCTGTATCCTTTAGGCGACAGCAAGGCCCTTGCCGAGCGTATCGACTGGTGGATTGAAAACAGGGAGGAGCACGACAGGATGAGCCGGGAATATGCCGAATCGGCAAAGAAGTTCAACGTTGAGGATTCTGTGGGCCGGATTATTGAAATGTACGAATCCGCGATCAAAGGCGAATGAAGTATCTTCGTGTCATATCGACCCTTCTTGCGGCAGGGCTGGTCTTGAGCTCCTGCGCCGCTTCACGCTATGCGCGCGGAGTGGATGAGGCTGACGTGCGTGCCCTCAATGATGTGTACGCAGGCAGCGTGAAGCTGGTGCCGCACCCCAGCGGGGAGCGTTACCTCAAGGAGCGCCGTATGACGGTCTATCTTCCTCCGAGCTATTATGCTGAGCCGGAGCGGCGTTATCCCGTGATGTACCTGCTGCACGGAGCCCGCGGCAACGAGGTGACCTGGATAGAAAGGGGAGATGCGCTCCGTACCCTGGACTCGCTGGTGGCGGCAAAGGCGGCCAGCGAATTCATCCTGGTGCTGCCCAACGTCAACAACTACTATTCCGACCGGGACTACCGCGGGGGGCGTGCGCTGCCTGCCGTACGGGCTTTCTTTACCGTGGACGGCGAGGCCGAAGTCAATTTTATGCAGGATGTGGTGGCTACCGTGGACAGGGAATTCCGTACCGACGCCCGCAAGGAAGCGCGCGCCATAGCAGGAATGTCTTCGGGAGGACTGCAGACCCTGTATCTGGCTGCCAACTATCCCGACAGTTTCGATTATGTCGGGCTTTTCTCCGCATATTCGCACGATACCCTGTGGGGAGAGCTGCATCCGGAGTTTTACGGGAGGATAGGACGCAAGCTCAAAAAGCAGTTCGCCGACCCTCCAGCCTATTACGGCCTGATGATCGGCGATACTGATTTCTTCTATCCTCTCAACCTCATTATGGACTCATATATGAGCCGCAAGGGCTATGAACACGAGTTCATTGTGCGTCCCGGAGGCCACGAGTGGTATAATTGGCGAGCCTTCCTCGTGCATTTCTACGGGAAGGTATTCTCCGAGTAATTAAATCAAGACTACCTTGGCGTAGGCGTCGGCGATTTCCTTGATGAGAGGGTCAGAGGCTGCGATGCCCGTGTATTTCACTATAGTGGCTTCGAGGCCTTCTGTCTTGACTGCCTGGAGCAGCTCGACGCTCTGCGGGTCCTGGGGATTGTCAAAGCGCAGGGCTGCGCCAATCGCGAGCAGCAGCTTGTCGTAGGGCAGACCGAAACTCTTTGCCGTCATCATAGGGAGAATAAGACGGTCGTTGGGAGCGAGCTTGCGAATCGGCTCACGGCCCACGCGGTCGCATTCGTCACGCAGGTACGGGTTGCTGAAACGCCTGAGAATCTTATCGATGTAGGCGAGATGGGCTTCCCTGTCAAAGCCGAACTTGCGTACCAGGCCTTCGCCGCTCTGCTGCATCGCGCCCTTGACGACCTCGAGCACGGCAGGGTCCGCTACGCAGTCGCCGATGGTGGAGATGCCCTTGAGCTTGCCAAGGTAGGCTGCGGTGGCGTGGCCGGTGTTGAGGGTGAAGAGCTTGCGCTCCACGTAGGCGAGCAGGTTGTCAACGGGCGTCATACCCTTGATTTCGGGTACCGCTCCACAGAAGCCTGAACGCTCCACGTCCCATTCGAAATACTCTTCCACGGCTACGTCCAGAGGCACTTCGCAACGCACCGGAGGCACGATTCTGTCAACTGCTGCATCGGGGAAACCGACGTGCTGCTGGGCCCAGGCCTGGGTCGAAGGGGGAAGCTGCGCAAAGACCAGCTCCTTGAGCTGGGAGGTGGCGCGGAGTCCGTTTTCGCAGGCGATTATGTTGAGAGGCTTGCCGATTCCGGCTTCCTGGCGGGCGATGATGCCTTTCGCCACCGTGGGGGCTACGAACTTAAGGATACGCAGGCCGACAGCCGTGGTGATGATATCGGCATCGACAATCTCCGAGACAGCCTCGTCGCTGCCGGAGTTGACGGCGCGCACGCCCTTGACCGTGACATCGTAGCTGTTGTGGTCTGATACGTGGACTACATACTCTTTACGGTAGTTGATCTGGGAGAGAAGCTCTTCCACGACATCTGCGAAGACCAGTTCGTAGCCCGCTCCTGCGAGCACTGCTCCGATAAAACCGCGGCCGATGTTGCCCGCGCCGAATTGAATTGCTTTCATATCAATATTTGTTGTTTTCTTGTCCTACAAATTTAGTAAAAATATCCTATCTTTACACTTCGTATGAAAGAGAAGATTCAGAAATTCGGAAGGGCCCTCAGCGCGATGGTGATGCCCAACATCGGCGCCTTTATCGCCTGGGGTCTCATAACCGCCATTTTCATTCCCGGGGGATGGTGGCCCAACGAGAACGTGGCCCAGCTCGTATCGCCGATGCTCAAGTATTTGCTGCCCACGCTGATAGCCTTCACGGCCGGTAAGAATGTAGGCGGCTATCGCGGAGGCGTCGCGGGTGCGGTGGCAGCGATGGGCGTCATCATCGGCACCGACACTCCTATGTTCCTCGGCGCGATGATAATGGGTCCCTTGGCTGGCTGGTGCGTGAAGAAGTTCGACAAACTCGTCGAAGGCAAGATAGGCGCCGGCTTCGAGATGCTGGTGGACAATTTCTCCCTCGGCATCATTGCGATGCTCCTGACGATTGCAGGCTATCTCGTCATCGGCCACGCCGTGTCCTGGGTCACCGACGGCCTCAGCGCCGGCGTCAACTGGATGCTCAGGCACAAGATGAATCCTCTGCTGGCGTTGCTTGTGGACCCTGCCAAGGTGCTCTTCCTCAACAACGCCGTAAACCACGGCATAATGACGCCGCTTGGCATACAGCAGGCTGCCGAGATGGGGCAGTCGATGCTTTTCCTGGTGGATCCCAACCCCGGTCCCGGTCTCGGTATCCTGCTGGCCTGCTGGGCCTTCGGCAAGGGCAGCACGAAACAGTCGGCTCCCGGCGCCGTGGTCATCCAGCTGCTCGGCGGCATCCACGAAATATATTTCCCATATGTGCTTGCACGCCCGATTCTGCTGCTGGCGGTGATTGCCGGCAACGTCTGCGCGCTTAGTTTCTTCACCCTGGTGGACTTCGGCCTCGTGGCTCCCGCGTCTCCGGGCAGTCTTATTTCCATAATACTGATGTCTCCGAAGGGGAAGACCCTGCTGGGCATACTCGGCGTGCTGATTGCGACCGCGGTGTCTTTCCTGCTGGCCTGGCCTATGGTCAAGTCGCGCCCTGATTTCCAGGGTGAAAGCGAGGGAGGAGAAGCCGCACCCGACGCCCCGGCCCCTGCCGTTGCAGGCAAAATCAGCAAGATAGTTTTCGCCTGCGACGCCGGTATGGGCTCGAGCGCACTGGGCGCAACCCGCTTCAAGGCCCGTCTGATGAAAGAAGGGCTTTCCGCAATCAAGTGCACCAACTGCGCCGTGGGAGATATTCCGTCCGATGCATCCGTGGTGATTTGCCAGAAAGAGCTGGAGGAGCGGGCGAGAAAGTCGGGCAAGGAAGTGATAGCCATCACCAATTTCCTCTCGGATCCTGCGCTGGATGCATTGCTGAAGGCCTGCAAGGGCGGAGACGAGGGGCAGGAGGTGCTTCTCAGGCAAAACATCCTGACCGGCCTGCCTTCTGAAAGCAAGGAGGCCGCAATCCGCAGGGCCTGCAGGCTGCTGGAAGCCTCGGGCTGCGTGGAAAGCGCATACGCCGATGCTATGCTGGAAAGGGAAAAAGTGGCTCCTACATATATGGGAGAGGGCCTCGCCATCCCGCACGGCACATCTTCCGCCAAGAGCCAGGTGCTCCGTTCCGGAATAGCGGTGCTGCAATACCCCGGCGGAATAGACTGGGACGGGGAGACGGCCAGGCTCGTCGTGGCCATAGCCGGCAAGGGCGACGAGCATCTGGAGATTCTCGCACGCGTGGCCGAGACCCTTGAGGACCCTGAGGTGCTCGGACGCCTGAGCAATGACGCAAGTGCTGATGAAATTTACTCTACTCTGAAATAAAAGCAGTATCTTTGCACTGTATGAACAAACATTTTACTTTACCTTACGAAGGCGGATTGATAGAAAAGGATCTGCCTGTCGGAATTCTCCACAGCTATGAAAAAATCTGGACGAAGGTGTATCCTGAATCGCGGCCTGCGTCCTATGCGATTGCCGACCAGATAGTCGCCTCCATCAAGGCCCACTCCGAAGGCTTGTTCCGTCTGGGCCTTACCACGGGCGCCACTCCGACATCGCTCTACAACGAGCTTACCCGCCGCTATCAGGCAGGGGAAGTGTCTTTCCGGAATGTGGAAGTGGTCTCGATAGACGAGTATTATCCTTCTTCCAAAGACGAGCTCCAGAGCCGCAACCACCGTCTGCACGAAGCCCTGCTGGACAAGGTGGACATTATGAAAGAGAACGTCCATATCCCCGACGGCACCGTATCGCAGTCCGACCTTACCTCCTACTGTGCCAAGTTCGACAGCATAGCCCGGGGTCTTGACCTGCTCGTCATCGGAGTGGGGGAGCAGGGGCAGGTCGGCTTCAATGAGGCCGGCTCCAACGAGAAGACGAGGACCCGTGCGGTGCGTCTCTCCTATGCCTCCCGTAAGCGCCAGTCGGCCAATTTCAACCACGACATCTCCTCCACGCCCGACAAGGCCATCACCATAGGCATCAGCACGATGCTTTCCGCGAAACGTATCATACTGATGGCCTGGGGCGAAGATAAGGCTGCGGCTGTCAAGGCCATTGCAGAGGGCGAAATCGATACAGCCTGCCCGGCCTCTTTCCTCCAGCACCACGACCACATCTCATTCTACGTGGACGAAGGGGCGGCAAGCCTCCTGACGCGCTCCCTGGCGCCCTGGCTCGTAGGTCCCTGCGACTGGACTCCCAAGTTCATACGCAAGGCCGTCGTGTGGCTCTGCCAGACCGTCGGGAAGCCGATATTGAAGCTGACCGAGAAAGACTATCTCGACAACAACCTCAGCGACCTCCTGGAGCAGGTCGGTTCGTTCAACAAAATCAACATCGACGTATTCAACGACCTCCAGCATACCATCAGCGGATGGCCCGGAGGCAAGCCCAACGCCGACGACAGCACCCGCCCCGTCAGCGCTGCTCCTTATCCCAAGACGGTGCTGATTTTCTCCCCGCACCCCGACGACGACGTCATCTCTATGGGCGGTACCTTCATCCGCCTGGTGACCCAGGGCCACAACGTGCACGTGGCGTATCAGACCTCCGGCAACGTGGCTGTCGCCGACGACGTGGTGCTGCAGCAGCTGGACGCCGCCCGCGAGCTTGGATTCGAGGACAAGTTCCAGGAAGTCAAAGCCATCATCGACGGCAAGGTGCCCGGCGAGCCGGAGCCCAGGGCCCTCCTGGACATCAAAGGCGCCATACGCCGCAGCGAGGCGCGTGCCGCCGTGCGCTCTTTCGGCCTGGACGCCGACAAGAACGTGCATTTCCTCAACCTGCCCTTCTACGAGTCGGGCGGAATCAAAAAAAAGCCCCGCACGCAGGCGGATGTCGATATCATCAAGGACCTGATCAGTTCGCTCAAGCCGCATATGGTTTTTATGGCAGGAGACCTTGCCGACCCGCACGGCACCCACAGGGTCTGCACGGAAGCGGCCCTCACCGCCCTTGAGCAGCTGAAAGAAGAAGGTGCCGGGTGGCTGGACCAGACCCACGTCTGGATGTACCGCGGCGCGTGGATGGAATGGGAGCTTGGGCGCGTCGATATGGCTGTGCCTCTGTCTCCTGACGAAGTTATCAAGAAGCGCCACGCCATCTTCCGCCATATTTCCCAGAAAGACATAGTGCCTTTCCCGGGCGAGGACTCCCGCGAGTTCTGGCAGAGGGCCGAAGACCGTACCCAGAATACGGCCCGTCTCTATGACCAGCTCGGTATGGCCGAGTATCAGGCTATTGAAGTATTTTTAAAACTATATTGATTTATGCAAGTTATTATTCGCGACACGATGCCCCAGGCCTCCGTTTGGGCGGCCCGCTACATTGTTGAAAAGATTAACGCCAAGGCTGCCGTCTCCGACAAGCCTTTCGTCATCGGCCTCTGCACGGGTTCCACCCCTATCGAGACCTACGCCGAACTTATCCGTCTCTACAAAGCCGGCAAAGTTTCCTTCAAGAATGTCGTTTCGTTCAATATGGATGAATATGTGGGACTTCCGGTAGAGCATCCGGAGAGCTACCACAGTTTTATGCACCACTATCTCTTCGACCATATCGACCAGCCCGCGGAGAACATCCATATCCTGGACGGCAATGCTCCCGACCTTGACGCCGAGTGCGCTGCCTATGAGAAGGCCATAGAGGCTGCAGGCGGTTTCGACCTGTTCCTCGGCGGCGTCGGCGAGGACGGCCACATCGCTTTCAATGAGCCTTTCTCCTCGCTGCAGTCCCGCACGAGGGTCATCACCCTCACCCGCGAGACCCGGGAAATCAATTCCCGTTTCTTCGACGGCGATCCCGAGAAAGTGCCCGCACAGGCCCTCAGCGTCGGCGTGGCTACGGTTATGGGCGCCAAGGAAGTCGTGGTGCTGGCGTTCGGTTCGAAGAAGGCCCGCGCCATCAAGGATGCTGTTGAGGGACCCATTTCCCATTACTGCACTCTCAGCGCGCTGCAGAACCATCCCGCCGGCATCATCGTATGCGACGAGCCTGCGGTCGGAGAGCTGAAGGTCAACAGCTACCGCTATTTCAAGGCTACTGAATAATTAAAGGCTGAAAAGAGCCTTGCAGAGGGGAGCCCCGGCCCGCTAATGACTTAGCGGCCAGGGCTCTACTCCTACTTCCGAGGCCCACTTTTCCCATTTGCGGGCCATCCTGCGGGTGCGGCACTTCCGCTCCTGTGAGATGTCACGGGTCTCGTACGGGTCGCGCTTGAGGTTATAAAGCTCCCAGTTGTCGGCATCGGCTTTGCGGACCAGTTTCCAGCGCCCCTGTCTCATACCCTTCCATCCCATATGCTCGAAGAAAAGAGGGCGGTTGCGGTTGATGTGCCTGCCTTTGAGCAAGGGGATTATGCTGCGGCCGTCCAGCGGCTGGATGGCGTGTCCGTTGTACTCTCGGGGATACTTTGACCCGGTGAGCTCTATGATCGTGGGGAGGACGTCGGTAATGTGGGCGTAGTCCTTTACCATATATCCGCTGCGCCGGAATCCGGCGGGCCAGCTGATAATCAGAGGAGTCTTTATGCCGCCTTCGAATTCGCGGCCCTTGCCCTGCCGGAAGGGGGTGTTGCAGACATTCTGCCATATTCCCACCGAGGCCCAGCAGTCCGGACCGCCGTAGGGACGGTCAGGGGTGTCGTCGAAATGGTGCATCACCGCCCCGTTGTCGGACAGGAAGATGATGACGGTGTTCTCGTACAGCCCTTCTTCCTTAAGCGTGGAGACTATCCGGCCGACATTCTGGTCTATGCAGTCGATCTGCGCCGCATAGACGGCCATACGCAGAGACTCCCTGGCTTTCTTCTCGTCGGACAGGCTTTCCCAATCGGGGTACTCCGGAGCGGAGATTTCGAAGGACGGGTCCAGGATTCCCGCTTCCTGCTGGCGCTTGAAGCGGGCGGTGCGTATGGCGTCATATCCGGCATCGTAGCGTCCTCTGTATTTCTCTATGTCCCCGGGCTTTGCCTGCAGGGGATAGTGCGGAGCAATGAACGGCACATAGAGGAAGAAGGGTTTCTGCCGGTTCTCCGGCCGGCGGATGAATTCAGCGGCCATCTGTCCGAAGCCGTCGGTGGAGTACCAGCCGGGCTCCGGCGAGACTTGCTCGCCGTTGCGGTAGATCAAACGGTCCTGCCTCTGAGGGAACAGGGAGGGGTAGAAATATACCCCGCCCCCGTTCGGAATATGGAAGGTCTGTTCGAATCCCCTGTGCTCCGGCCAGTACTGCTCGGCGTCGCCGACGTGCCACTTGCCGGAGATGTAGGTGCTGTAGCCTGATTCCTTGAGCACTTCGGCAATCGTCACGCAGTTCTCGTTGAGGTAGCCCTGGTAGGCGGGGATGGTGCTGCCGTGGTTGGTCATAGCGCCCATACCGGCACGCCAGGAATACAGTCCCGTCAGAAGTGCCGCCCGCGAGGGGCAGGACTTGGAGACATTGCAGAAATTGGTCATCAGGACGCCCTGCCGGGCAAGCTCGTCTAAATTGGGCGTCTCTATTTCGCTGCCCATACAGCCGAGGTCGGAATAGCCCATATCATCGGCCAGGATGAGTACGACATTGGGGCGCTCCTGGGCCGAGGCGGCAGCCGCGGGAATGAGAGGCAGGAGCAACAGGGGGGATTTTTTCATAACTATAGTGTCTTTACTGTGAGGTCGCCTTTGAATCGGGTTGAGGCCGGGTTGGTGTTGATGGCGGTCACCGTGGCGGTGTGGTTCATACGCATATTGGCAGCCACCTTGATACGCACGTAGAAGGTCCCTTCGCAGGCGGAGGCGGGAGTCATAGTGACGCTGAATGCGCCCTTCTCCGTGCCCGTGATGTCGTCGTAGGGCTTCGTGTGGTAGGTGATGTCGATATTCTCCACTTTTTCGGTGATGGCGCCGTCAGCCGGAGTCCACTCAGTGCCGTCGGTCGAATACTCGATGATGAAGTAGCCCGCGGATGAGCCAGCGCCGCCCATAGAGCCGCTGCAGCTTATGGAAGTGCCGGCAGGGAAGGTGAAGTCATTGCAGGTCAGCAGGAAGTAATCCTGGTCAAACATACCCTTGACGTAGAGATGGCCGTCGGCGAAGCTCTGCGAGCCTATCGCAGGGGCGGAAGGTCTTCCGGGCGCGCCTACTATCGACAGCACGCCGCTGCCGGTATCGGCATTCATAATCATAGAGTTGAGCCACTCTGGATGCTTCTCGTTCAGGGCCGCGCGTTCGGACGAATCGCCCTTGTGGTCGGTGAGGCTCCAGACCGTCAGCCTGGGGGTCGCGGGACCGGGGGCGGCGCCGGCGGCGACTTTGGCCGCAGCCGTGCCGAGGGACTTGCCGTCTGCGAACACTTCGAAGCTGACATCTCCCGCCTTTGCAGGAGTGCCGGTGACGGCGAGGGTCACAGTGCCGTCGCCAGTGCTGAGTCCGCCGCGGGATTCGGGCACGGACAGTCCTTCTGCAGCTTCGCCGCTGACTGTGCAGGTGAAGCGGGTCTGCTCATTTCCGGAGGCGTTGCGGTAGTTGACTATGAGGGCTGCGGAACTCTCCACGCCTTCTGTCAGGGAGCCGGTGAAGGCCACCTTCCCGAATTCGAAGTTGCACTTGGCCTGGCTCACCTGCACGGGGAACTCCTTGCCGTTGTGGATGAGGTACACGTTGCCATTTCGGGCGGCGCCGGAGTTGTATGCCACTGAAATCTCATAGAATCCGTAGTCTTTGCCGTTGCCGCTGCCTTTTTCGGGCACGACCTTGAGCCAGTCGGAGTCGGAACGGGATGTCCATTCTCCGAGGCAGAGGATGTTCTGCCTGACGCTCTGCTCGTTGCAGTCCACGGAGATGGCGTCCTGCTCCCTGGTGAAAATGTCTGTCTGCTTCGTGCAGCCGAGTACTGCGGCCGCAAGGAAGAACAATATGCTGAATCTTTTCATTTTGAATTCGTTTAGATGTTACCAGCCGGGGTTCTGCTCCAGCTTGTCATTCTCCAGCCTTGCGGAAGCAGGGATGGGACGGAGGTATTTGTGGTCGCTCCAGACGTAGCCGGCACGTGTCGCGGTGGCTACGAGTATGTAGCCGTGGTCGCCTTCGGAGAGCTGGTGGGTGGCACCGGTCTTTGCGATGGAAAGCACCTTGAGCCCGGCTTTCTCCGTGACCTTTTCAGAAACGAAGCTGTCGGCGGCGCCGTCCCCGTCAAGGTCGAGGGGGGTCTCGATGGCGGGAATCCAGATACCGGTCTTCTGCTTTACCAGCAGCTCGCCCTGGGCCCAGCGCATAATGTCGTGCTGGCGCAGGTTCTCCATAGTGAATTCGGTGCCCCTCTCGCGCCTGACTTCGAGGATGAGCGGGTCGGTGACCCTGTTCTGGAAGTAAGCGACGAGGTAGGGATCCGCGGCCGTGGGATATATGCTCTTGACGCCGGCTCTCTCGCGCACCAGACCTACGCTCCTGTCCCAGGCAGCCTGGTCGAGCTGTCCGAGCTCGGCCTTTGCCTCGGCGTAGTTGAGAAGCACTTCTGCGTAGCGGATGAGCGGAACGTCGGTCGCGGTGGCGCCGGAGATTTCGTCGTTGATTTCATCTGTGAGCCACTTGCAGGGCTGGTATCCGGTCTTGGCATAGACCAGGTCCGGGGCGTAGTGGACGGTGCCTCCGGCCCTGGTGAAGCCGGGGGTGCGTATGGTCTGCGCCAGGCGGTAGTCGCGGTCCTTGCACTCATCGGCGAACTCCAGCTCCATATACTTGGGATGCTTGCTCGTGTACGGGGTGCCGTCCAGGCAGAGGTAGGTGTTGACGAAATCGCGGTTGAACGAATACTGTGCGTGCTGGGCGTTGCACATATAGTCGTTGATGCTGTAGGAAGTGTTGTTCACTTTGAGGGTGAGGTCGTAGTCGCGCGCCCAGATGAATTCCTTGCCGCAGTTGGCCGCACCGTCGGAGTTGATGAACATATCCCTGTACTGGGTCTTGCGGTTGGCGGGGGAGTCTATCAGGCCGTACACCTTGGAATTCATAATCTCCTCGGCGGCCTTTACGCACTCTTCCAGATACATTTTGCTCTCGTCCGCTTTCCAGGCCGCGCCGGTGGAAGGGTCGGTCTTGTGGTACTTGCGGTAGGTGCCCTCATACAGGCAGAAACGCGACTTGATGGCGAGTGCTACGTAGCGGTGGATGAACGAACTGCGGTTGCGGTAGGACGCATCCGTCGAGCAGTGCGTGCAGGCGTAGTCAAGGTCTTTCAGGATGTTGCGGCACACTTCCTCGCGGTTCGTGCGCGGCATATAGATGTCGTCCGGATTCTTAGGGTCCACGAGGTGGTCGTACCACGGCACGGCGCCGAATGTCTGCACCTTGCTTATGTAGAACATAGCCCTGAAGAAACGGCCCACTCCTTCGTAGTGGTCGAGGACTGCCTCCGGGGCCTTTGCCTTGCGCATATTTTCGAGGTAGTAGTTGATCGAGCGCAGGCTGCTCCAGTTGCTCGTGGTCCAGTTGGTGGCGTCTTCAGCGGTGTAGCGGGGAGTGTAGTAAAGGTACTCGCCGTCCCAGCTCATTGCGTCGGAGTACTTGTCTCCGTCGATGAATGACTTGATAGCCGTGGCGTAGGACCTCGTGAGGCCGTTGGTGTAGAGTATCAAGGACGATTCGTCGGTGAAGAAGTACTCGCTCTCTATCTTGTTCGGGTTCTCCTGGATGAGGAAATCTTTGCAGGAGGAAACCGCGGCTGCGCCGAGCGCAAGCATAATCAGTATTGAATATTTTTTCATTTTCTTGTCCTCCTTTTAGAATGTGATGTTTACTCCGGCCGTGAGGTTCTTGAACACCGGGTAGGTGTTGCCCTGTGCGGCGCTGTTGAAATCGGTATCATACCCGAGTCCTTCGGGGTCGAGGTTTTCGGCCCACTTGTGGAGGGGAGTGACGGTGAAGAGGTTCTCGCCGTTGACGAACAGCCTCAGGCCCCTGATGCCCAGGGACTTGCAGACGTTCGGAGAGAAGCTGTAGTCGAGCTGGATATTCTTCACGCGCAGGTATGAGGCGTTCTGCATATAGCGGGTGTTGGCGATTTCGAGAATCTTCGTCGCGGCGTCGTCGCCGTTGGACTGGTAGGTGCTGACGCGGGGCCAGTAGGCGGTGTCCCAGTTGAGACACTGGCTGCCGTCTTCGCTGAGCTGGGCCACCGTCGGGTTGCTGAGCCTGTGGGCTTCGGGGATGAAGTAGAAGAACGGCCTGGAGTACTTGCCCCAGAAATAGCCGCAGTCATCGCCCGGATACCAGTCCCTCTTAGCCACGCCCTGCAGGAACACGGACACTCCGAAGCCGTTCCAGCTTGCGGAGAGATTGATACCGTAGCAGTAGTGGGCCTGGGAATTGCCGATGATGCTGAGGTCGCCGGCGTCCCGGGTAGTCAGTTTGCCGTAGTTGATGACTCCGTCGGGCTCACCGTTTTCGCCGCCGCCGATATCCCTGACCTTGACCTGGCCGGGGCGGGTGACCTTGTCGGAAGCCTGCTGGAAGGTATGCACGGCGGAGTTTGCGATGTCGTCGTAGTCCTTGAACAGGCCGTCAACCGTGTATCCCCAGATCTCTCCGATCTCCATACCGACATAGTAGTTGCTCGGATTGCCGCCGTTCTTGATGAGGTCGGACATCGAAGCGGCCAGCTTGCATTCGTCGTTGCCGGCGTACTTGGTGATGAAGGAGCGGTTGTCCCAGAGCAGGCCCTTGATGCGGTAGGAGAAGGGCTTGCCGCCGAGGTCGAACTCATCCCTCCACTGGAGCGAAAGCTCCCAGCCGCGGGTCAGCATCTCTGCGTTGTTGCCCTTGGGCGAGGATGTGCCGTACACGGAGGGCACCGTGGCGCTGAGCGTGTACATATCCGTGGTGTAGCGGTGGTAGTAGTCGCCGCTGAACGAGAGCCGGCTGCCCAGCAGGTCGAAGTCAAGGCCGAGGTCGTAGGTGGTGGATCGCTCCCAGGTCAGGGATACGGGCACCACGCTGGCCACGGAAGTGTAGGACGGCAGGTTGCCGCCAAGCACGATGTCGGTGGCCTTGCTGACGGACATCTCGGAAGTATAGAGGTAGGGGCTCACGTTGCCGTTGCCCATAGTACCGGCGGAGATGCGCAGCTTGAGGTTGTCCATCCAGCTGCGGCTCCACTTCATCCAGGGCTCGTCGGAAATCCTCCAGGCCGCCGAGGCGGAAGGGAAGAAGCCCCACTGGCTGTAGGTCGGGAACTTGGAGGAACCGTCATAGCGACCGCTGATTTCCAGCAGATACTTGCTTCTGTAGGAGTAGTTCAGACGGGCGAAGGCGCCCATATAAGACCAGCCGTTGCCTCCGGCGCTGATGTTGGATTCGCCGTCCATAAGGGTGAAGGAAGGCTTGCCGGAAGTGAAGCCCGTGCGGGTGGTGGTCAGGGTCTTGTAGGTCTGCCACTCGGCGTTCCATCCGGCCAGGGCGGTGAAGGAGTGGTTCTTGCCGAGGTTCGGGCTCCAGGTAAGATAGACGTTGGATGCCTGGTAGCGGGTGTCGTAGTTCACTTCCGTCAGCTTGTCTCCTGCCGACGCCGATTCCTTGAGGAAGACGCCGGGCGATTTGGAGTATGTGACCATATTCTGGATGGTGCGGCGGTTGCGGGAAGTGAAATTATAGGAATAGTCGGCCTGCAGCTTGAGGCGGTCCTTGATGATGTCGATATCGACGCTGACTTTCTCCCGCAGGTAGGTGCGGTTATCTGTCAGGTAGTTGTTGCCTTCGCTGAATGCCGCGTAGCCGGAGATTGCAGATGCGGGCGACCAGCTGCCGTCGGGGTTCTTTATTGGAGCCATAGGCTGGAGGCAGTGCTGCATATATTTCTGCACCACGGTGCCGTTTTGGGTGCGGGGCTGGATGTCGTCGCCAACCGATAAGCTGAGGTTGTTGGTGATGCGCAGCCAGGGGCGCACCTTCAGCGAGCCTTTAGCGCGGAGGTTGTAGCGGTTGTAGTTCTCCGTGCCGACTTTGTAGATGCCGTCGGAGCCGTAGTAGCGGCCGGAAATGTAGTAGTCGGCGTTCTCATTTCCCCCGGACACCGAGAGGTTGTGCTCGGTCGCGCCGGAGTACTTCTTGTAGAACTCGTTCATCCAGTCGGTGTTGCCGTAGTAGGCGTAGCCGAAGCCCGAAACGTCGTAGCTCTCAGCTACTTTCGAGAGGCTGGGGTCCTGGTTGCGGCGTATGATTTCGTTGTAGATGGCCTCCGAGTAGGGGGACTTCGAATCGATGTGGTTCAGCAGCGCGCGGGAGCCGTTGTAATACTGGTTGTAGCAGGTCTTCCACCAGTCGAGCCACTCGATGGAGTCGGTGATGTTGTGGAAGTCCACGGTGCGTCTCTTGACGCTGACCGAGCCGTTGTAGTTGATGACGGGGGTGCCTTTGCGGGCGCTCTTCGTCGTTACGAGAATCACGCCGAAAGCTCCGCGGGCGCCATAGACGGCTGTCGAAGATGCGTCCTTGAGCACGGAGACGGATTCGACATCCTGCGGGTTCACCATATCCAGCGAGCCCTCCACTCCGTCGATGAGCACGAGGGTGGAGCCGCCGGCGCCGATGGAGGTGGAGCCGCGCACGTTGACGGAAGCGCCGCTCGAGGGCTTGCCGTCGTTGAAACTGATGTTCAGACCGGCTATCTCGCCCTGCAGCGAGCGGGCGAGGTTGCCGTTGGAGCGGTCTCCGACCACTTCGCTGTCCACTTTGTCCACTGCGCCGACAAGGTCGCGCCGCTTCATAGTGGCGTAGCCGACCACAACCACGTCGTCGAGGATGTTGGCCGAATCGGAAAGCACGATGTCGAAGGGCACGGTTTCGGAGCCGCTCAGGGTGATTTCCGAATCCTTGTATCCTATGAAGGAGACGATGAGGGTGGCGGGCACTTTCAGATTTTTGATTTCGTAGCGGCCGTTCAGGTCGGTGATGTAGCCGCCGGGAGCGCCTTTTACCTGGATGGAGGCCCCTATCAGTGGCTCTCCTGTCGAATCGAGCACGCGGCCTGAAACCTCCCTTACGCTGCTCTGTCCCCGGGAGGAGAGAGCCAGCAGCAGGAGTGCCGCACTGAAGCTCAATGCTTTAAGTAAACGGTTAAATTTCATTATAAAAGTTTTGGTTATTGGTTATATGACAAAACTACTGAAAAAAAGGCGGATTTCCTACGGAAACTTCATTATATTTGCAGGCGGAATGGAAAAGAAATTATCTGTCAAAACTATACTTTGGCTGCTGTGCGCTGCCTCCGGAGTGCTACTGAGCATTCCCTGGCTGGTTCCGCACGCCGGTATGGTGAGCCTTGTGGCCCTGGTGCCGTTGCTGCTTGCCGAATACATTGCCGCGGGAGCCGGAATCCGGCGCTTCTGGCTGTGGCACTACGGCACTTTCGTGCTCTGGAACGCCCTTACAACCTTTTGGGTATGCAACGCCACGGTCGGCGGAGGCATCTTCGCCGTGCTTGCAAACGCCTTGCAGATGTCGCTCGTATTCGGCCTTTTCAGGCTTGCCCGCAGGCGCCTCCGCGGGGCGCTGCCTTACGTGCTGCTTGCCGCGGCGTGGATTGCCTGGGAGAGGTGGTACCTGACGCAGGCCGAGATTTCCTGGCCCTGGCTCGTACTCGGTAATGCGTTCGCTACCAGCGTGAAGGACATTCAGTGGTACAGCGTCACAGGCACGCTTGGCGGCTCGCTGTGGGTCTGGTGCGCAAACCTTGCGCTGTTCGGCACCCTGGTCAGCTTTGCAGGCGGCAGGTGGAAGGAGTGGACGGGCGCGGCGCGTGCTGCGGTGTGCTGCTCCCTCGCGCTTGCTTTCTTCGCCCCTCCCGTGATTTCGCTCATTATGTACCACGGCTACGAGGAACGCAGCGAGAAACAGGTCAGCGTGGTCATAGGGCAGCCCAATCTCGACCCGTACAAGAAGTTCGCCTCGATGACCCAGAGTCAGCAGACCGATATATTGCTGGGCCTGTACGAAAAAGAGCTTTCCAAGGGGGATGCGAAGCTGCTGATGGCTCCCGAGACCTTCACTTTCGACGTGCTGCTCAACGACATACCATCCTCGCCGACCTGGCAGCGCTTCCATTCATTTCTGCAGGAACACCCGGGTAGCGACCTGCTGTTCGGGGCCGCTACCAACGAACTCTTCTTCACGGCGTCGCCCCCTTCTCTGCTGAGCTACCCCTACGGCAACGGCTGGCGGATGCCGCGCAACAGCGCCCTGATGCTTTCTCCGGACGGGACCACGGAAGTGTTCCACAAGAGCAAGCTGGTCGTGGGCACGGAACTGACCCCGTACCCTAAAATTTTCGTGCCGCTGGACAATTTCCTCGCGGCAAAGTTCAACGGGGGCTCGCCGCTGATGGCGCGCGATTCCGGGCAGGAGGAAATCTCGCTGTTGCACCTCTCTGACGGCACTCCGCTGGGCTGCGCCGTGTGCTATGAGTCCGTGTACGGCGAGTATTGCACCGGTTACGCTTCCAAGGGCGCGGGCTTCATCGCCGTCATCACCAACGATTCCTGGTGGGGGAATACTCCCGGCTACCGCCAGCACCTGAGCTACAGCTGCTTACGGGCCATCGAGACCCGCCGGGACATTGCCCGTTGCGGCAACAGCGGCATCAGCTGCTTCATCGACCAGAGGGGCGAGATACTGAGCCGCGGGCCCTGGTGGGAGGAGGCTGTGCTGCGCGGCACGGTCAACGTGAATACGGAGAAGAGTTTCTTCACCTTGCACGGGGATATCGTGGGGCGCGTCTCCACGCTCGTATTCCTCCTGCTGCTGGCGCTGCTTATTGTGCGTTTTTGGGTGAAGAATTAATATGAGTTTTGCCAATAGTTTTGTATATTTGCAAACTATGCCCTTCGATATACTTAAGGCCTTGCTTATCGGAATCCTTGCATCAGCCCCTGTGGGACCGGTGTCCGTGCTCGTGATGCAGAAATCTTTCTGCCACGGGAAATGGGCCGGACTCGCCGCAGGAGCAGGCTCGGCGATCATAGACACGTTCTTCGCCGTCGTGAGCCTTTTTGCGGTGATGGTGGTGCAGGACTTTTTTCAGCAGCACGAATCCTGGATTTTCATCTGCGGAGGAGTGCTCGTAGTGGCCGTCGGAGTGGCGATGCTGTTCCGCAAGCCGCTGGAAGACAAGATGCTCGTGGCCGAGACCAGCAAAGCAAAGGCGGTGCAATATGCACTCCAGGGCGCCGGCTGCTGCCTGGCCAATCCCGGGGCCATAGCCTATATGTTCGCGCTGGTGACCCTGTTCCAGTTCGAGGTGACGACCCCGGCTTCCGTGTGGATATGCTCGCTTTTCGTCTTGCTGGGTGCACTGCTGTGGTGGTTCTCGCTTGCCCTTGCCTCCGAAAAGCTGCGTGAGTATTTCAAGGTACAAACACTTAACCGCGTGACCAGAATCGCCGGATATGCCGTGATAGGCTTCGGAGTGATACTTATGGTACGCGGCTTTTTATTGCTATAGATATGGCTAAAGTAAAGAAACCTGCTGCCGCCGGTGCCGGCTGGATTGTGCGCAATCTGCTTCTCGGAGTGCTGTTCGTGGCTGTGCTCGTGGGTGCGGCAAGCATTTTCCTGTCCATCCGCACTCGCCACGGCAAAGAAGTCACCGTGCCCGATATGACCAGCCAGAGCATTAAGGATGCCGCGCTTACAGCATCCGCCGCCGGCCTGCGCATCCAGGTCATCGACTCCGTGTATATGAAACGTATGCCCCGCGGGGCTGTGGTGAGCCAGCTCCCCAAGAGCGGCTCGAAAGTGAAGCCCGGACGGAAGATTTCCCTGACTATCAATTCGATAGTGCCCAAGAAAGTCTCGATGCCCAATCTTATCCACGTCTCTCTGCGCCAGGCCAAGGCCGAGCTCTCTTCCAAGGGGCTCGTGCTCGGACGGCTCAACTACGTAAGCGACATCGCTACCAACAACGTGCTGCGCCAGCAATTCCGCGGCCGTGACATCGAGCCCGGCAAGCAGCTCTACACCGGCTCCGTCATCGACCTCGTCGTGGGCCTTAACGGTACCGACGCTATGACTTACGTGCCTAACCTGCACGGTCTGAAGTACCTGCGCGCCGTAGATGTCGTGCAGGACAATTCCCTGAATGTCAGCGGCTTGTTCTTTGATAAGACCGTCCGCACCTACAGCGATTCCCTCAACGCCGTGGTCTATTCCCAGCGTCCGGCCGCGACCGGCTACCCGACCGTGATGGGCACCGGAGTGACCCTTTATCTCTCGCTCGATGCTGACAGGGCCGCAAACTGACGCCGAACTGCCCCTGGACGAGGAGCAGGAAATGTTCGAGCATTTCCGCCTCGAGGTGGATCCGGGCCAGGACCCAATCCGTGTGGACAAGTATATGGTGGCGCATATGGAGAAAACCTCCCGCCACCGTGTGCAGTGCGCTATCAAGGAAGGCTTCGTGCAGGTGGGGGAGAAGACCGTCAAGGCCAATTATATAGTCCGCCCCGGAGACGTTATACGCTTTGTGATGCCTTACAGGCGTCGCGGAGTCGAGATTCTGCCGCAGGAGATTCCTCTCGACATAGTATATGAAGACGAAGACGTGCTGGTGCTCAACAAGCCGGCCGGAATGGTCGTGCATCCCGGCCACGGCCACTACGAGTCCACGCTTGTCAACGCCCTGGCCTTCCATCTGGGCATTTCCCAGGGCCCGGACGGCGAAGACGATCGTATGGGTATCCTGGTGCATCGCATCGACAAGGACACCAGCGGCCTGCTTGCAGTGGCGAAGAACGATGAGTCGCAGCTCAACCTGGCCAGGCAGTTTTTCGACCATTCGATCGAGCGCCGCTACGTGGCCGTGGTGTGGGGAGATATGCCCTCGGACAGCGGTACCGTCGATGCCAACCTTATGCGAGACCCTTCGGACCGCCTGCGTTTCTGCACGGTGGACGATCCCGAAAAGGGCAAGAGGGCGGTCACGCACTGGAAGGTGCTTGAGAGATTCGGCTTCGTGACACTCGTTGAGTGCAAGCTCGAGACCGGCCGTACACACCAGATCCGCGTCCACCTCAGCAGCATCGGGCACCCCATTTTCGGCGATGACCGCTACGGCGGCACGCAGATACGGCAGGGGACGATTTACTCCAAGTACAAGCAGTTCATACAGAACTGTTTCGAACTGTGCCCCCGTCAGGCGCTGCACGCCAAGACCCTGGGGTTTGTGCACCCGAGGACCAGGAAGTTCCTGCAGTTCGATTCGCAGATTCCCGCCGATATGGCTGCGCTGCTCGACAAATGGCGCCGCTACAGCGGGTGTATGCCTTCGGAGGAATAAAAAAGAAAGTCGCTCTATTCGAGCAACTTTCCTTCTTCATCGTAGAATTCATACTGCAGGATGCTGTGTTCCGTCATTTCGACGACCTTCAGCTTGCATTTGTACTTGCGTTTCCACTTACTTACGAATGAACTCCAGCCGCGGGTAATGTAGGCCCCGAGTATCGGACTGACTTTCAACGTGAACTGTCTTTTCCCCGTGCTTTCGACGAGGTCGGCGAGCTTGCGTTCAATCTGCTCGTCGATAACCACCGTGGAGGCAATTTTGCCGGTGCCGTGGCACAGAGGGCATTTCTCCGTGGTGTTGATCTCCGTGACCGGGCGGATGCGCTGGCGGGTAATCTGCATCAGGCCGAACTTCGTGAGTGGCAGCACGTTGTGCTTTGCCCTGTCGCCTGCCATAAGCTCGCACATATACTTGTAGAGCTCGTTGCGGTGCTCGGCCGTGTCCATATCGATGAAATCGACTATGACTATGCCGCCCATATCCCGCAGGCGCAGTTGGCGTGCTATTTCTTCGGCAGCCAGTTTGTTTACCTCGAAGGTATTCTCCTCCTGGTCGTTGGTCTTGGCGCGGATACCGCTGTTGACATCGATGACGTTGAGGGCTTCCGTGGTCTCTATGACCAGATATGCGCCCTGCTTCATCGGCACCACCTTTCCGAAAGAACTCTTGATTTGCCGCGTGACTTCGAAATGGTCGAAGATAGGCTCTTTCCCGTCGTAAAGCTTTACGATTTTCTCCTGCTCGGGGGAAATCAGGGAAATGTAGCGGCGGGTCTCCTCATAAATCTTCTCGTCGTTGACATACACGTTCGAGAAACTGTCGTTGAGGAGGTCACGCAGGATAGTGGTGGTCTTGGAATACTCCGTGAAGAGCAGTCCCGCTCCTTTGTTTTTCGAGATTCTCTTCCAGGCGCCCTCCCACTTTTCAATCAGGGAGCGGAGTTCCGCCACCAGGACCGCGGCAGAACTGCCTTCTGCGGCCGTACGGATGATGGCTCCGTAGTTTTTCGGCAGGATGTTGCCCACCAGAGTCTCGAGTCTTCTCTTTTCCTCTTTCGAGGCGATTTTTTGGGAAACGCTCACTTTCTCAGCGAAAGGGAGCAGCACAATGTTGCGTCCTGCCAATGAAATCTCTGCAGTCAGCCGGGATCCCTTCGTGGAAATCGGTTCTTTGACAATCTGTCCGATTATCAGCTGTCCAGGCTTGAGGTAATCTTCGATGCGTCCCTCCTTCGAGAGGGGAGCGCCCACTTTGATGCTCGTGAAAAGGTCCCCCATATTTTTGTTGGGGTTGCTTTCTTTCACGAAGCGGTCGAAAGCGTCGAAATGCAGGCCCAGGTCAAGATAATGGACAAATGCCTCTTTGGTGTCTCCGATGTCCACGAACGCAGCGTTTAGTGCGGGAAGTATCTTCTTGACTCTTCCAAGATATACATCCCCGACCGAAAAGCTGTGACCCTGACTCGATTCGCGGTTGAGCTCAATCAGACGGTGATTTTCCAGCAGTGCCAGTCGCACCTCTGCCGAGCCCACGTCGACCACAAGGTCTTTGTCTTGGCGTTCGGACTCCATTTTGGGACAGTAATAAAACAAAAGACCCGGCCGGATCTCCCGCCGGGCCTAAAGCGACTATTTCTTCTTGTGCCTGTTCAGACGCAAGCGCTTCTTGCGCTTGTGCGTCGCCATCTTGTGTCTTTTATGCTTTTTTCCGTTAGGCATATTTTGTTGATATTAATTTATTTCTGCAGCTCTGCAATGAAAGCCTTGCTGGGCTTGAATGCAGGGATGTCGTGTTCGGGAATGGTGATGGTCGTCTTCTTGGTGATGTTGCGGGCGGCCTTCTGTGCGCGATGCTTGATGATAAAACTACCAAAGCCGCGAAGATACACGGGATTGCCCTTTACGATGGAACCCTTGATAGCCTCCATAGCGGCCTCGAAAACTGTCTGAACTGTAACTTTCTCAATTCCCGTTGCTTTTGCAACTTCACTTACGATTTCTGCCTTTGTCATAATATATATAAATGTTTGGTTGGTTGACTTTAGCTCTATAAATCAATTGGAACGCAAAAATAGAGTTAAATTTCCAACAATCAAAATATTTTTGCGCTTTTCTTTGGCACGGAGATTGACCTATACTGTATCCGGTGCCTTTTTTGGGCTTTTACTGACATTTTGACAGAAAAATATGAAGCAAGATATAAATATCATCCCTGTGGTTCAGGGAGAGCAGGCCTTCAAGGTCAATGAATCCGAGTTGCCGGATGTGCTGCCGGTGCTGGCACTTCGCAACGCCGCCCTTTTTCCCGGTACGGTGTATCCTATCACCATCGGCCGCGACAAGTCCATACGTCTGATCCAGGATGCCGAAGAGCACGGCTTCTATATCGGCGCCGTGCCGCAGAAAGAAGTGACCGTCGAAGATCCGGCCGCCGATGACCTGTACCGTTACGGTACGGTGTGCCGCATCCTTAAGACCCTGGAGATGCCCGACGGCACACTGACGGCTATCCTTCAGGCGTTCAAGCGTATCGAAATCGATTCCGTGATAGGTTTCGACCCTTATATTACCGCGCGTGTGCTTTACCTTGGCGACCGCGTGTACGATTCTTCGTCCACCGACATCAAGGCTATCTCCGAAGCCATCAAGGACAAGGCTATGCAGGTGCTCCGCACGACCAATCTCGGCTCGCGCGAGTCCATCGGCGCCTTGAAGGCCATCGACAATTTCGAGTTTCTGGTCAATTTCGTTGCCACGACCGTGGAGGTGGAGAACTTCAAGGAGAAGATGGAACTGCTTCAGTACGACGACGTCAAGATGCGTGCTATGAAGCTCCTGACTATCCTGGACGTGCAGATACAGCTGATCAACCTCAAGCAGGATATCAACCAGAAGGTCAAGAGCGAAATCGACCAGCAGCAGAGGGAATACTACCTCAACAGCCAGCTCCGTACTATCCAGGAGGAGCTCGGTATGGACGAGCAGGAAGATTTTGCCAAGTTCCGCGAGAGGGCCGCTGCCAAGAAGTGGCCCGAGGAAATCGGCAAGGCTTTCGAGAAGGAGCTTGCCAAGCTTGAGAAATACAATCCCAATTCTCCCGACTACAGCGTGCAGTACAACTATCTTGAGTTTATGCTGCAGCTGCCCTGGGGCGAAATGAGCGAGGACAACCTCGACCTCAAGCACGCACAGGAGGTCCTGGATGCCGACCACTATGGTCTCGACACCGTCAAGGACCGTATCATCGAATACCTTGCAGTGCTGAAGCTGAAGGGGAATATGAAGTCTCCGATTCTGTGCCTCTACGGGCCTCCCGGAGTGGGCAAGACCTCCCTCGGCAAGTCCATCGCCCGTTCGCTGGGACGCAAGTACGTCAGGATTTCCCTTGGCGGTATGCACGACGAGGCTGAAATCCGCGGCCACCGCAAGACCTATGTGGGCGCCCTTCCCGGCCGTATCCTGAACGGAATCGCGCGAGCCGGCACTTCCAATCCCGTCATAGTGCTGGACGAAATCGACAAGCTCGGTTCCGACTTCAAAGGCGATCCCTCCTCGGCCCTGCTCGAGGCTCTCGATCCGGAGCAGAACTCCACCTTCCACGACAACTACCTCGACCTGGACTACGACCTGAGCAACGTGATGTTCATCACCACTGCCAACAGCCTGTCTCCCGTACAGCCCGCCCTGCTGGACCGTATGGAACTCATCAACGTGTCGGGTTATCTTGCCGAGGAGAAGGCTGAAATTGCCAAGCAGTTCCTCCTGCCCAAGCAGCTCAAGGAGCACGGCATCGATTCCAAGGCCCTGAAAATCAGCGCCGCCGGCATCAACGCCATCATCGACCAGTACACCCACGAGAGCGGCGTGCGCGGTCTGGAGAAGCAGATTGCGAAAATAGCCCGCGTGACGGCGAAGAAGATTGCCCTGGGGCAGGAGTATCCCTCCACCATCAAGCCCGAGCATCTTAAGGAATATCTCGGACTGCCGACCAACTTCCACGACCTCCAGAAGGGCAACGAGGCCCCCGGCGTGGTCACCGGCCTGGCCTGGACGCAGATGGGGGGCGAGATTCTCTTCGTCGAGAGCTCGGTCTCCAGCGGCAAGGGCGTGATGACGATGACCGGCAACCTGGGCGACGTGATGAAGGAATCCGCGACGATTGCCTATCAGTATATCAAGGCCCATCCCGAGATGGCTCTGCTTGACTCCAAGGCGTTCTCTGAGAAGGATATCCACGTCCACGTGCCCGAGGGCGCAACCCCCAAGGACGGTCCTTCTGCCGGTATCACTATGGTGAGCTCTATGGTCTCCGCGCTTCGCGGCGAGGCTGTCAAGAAGGGCATTGCGATGACCGGCGAGATGACGCTCCGCGGCCGCGTGCTGCCCGTGGGCGGCATCAAGGAGAAGATTCTTGCGGCAAAGCGCGCCGGCGTAAGCACTATCGTGATTTCAGAAGACAACCGCAAGGATGTCGAAGACATCAAGGAAATCTATGTCAAGGGCTTGACCTTCCACTACGTCAAGACCATCTCCGACGTGATGGACTTCATATTCTAGAGCCGGTGCCGGCTCAAGTTACATCCCTCCCCGCTGCAAAGCAGGGAGGGATTATTTTTGAAAGCTGATTTCAGAATAATGTCGGGTGATTCTCCTCCAGGCCACGGAGGACCCTTTCCATAACGGCTTGGCGGATGAGAGCGGAACGGGAACCGACCTTGAAACGGCGGCAGTATTCGTCGATGGCCGCAAGCTCGCCGGCATTGAAAAGCACGGACTTGCGGTGCACGCGAAGCATTGACTCCCGCTGCTTGTCGAAATAGGCGGGGTCAACTGCTTGAAGTTTATTGTTTTTGCGTTTGCCCATAGTAATCGCAAATATAATGAATTATTTCTTCAAGTGATTCAATTTCAAGGCGTCGGCCCAAAATTTCCGTGTCGGTGTCGGTAATATACAGTCTCGGAGTGGACATCACACCGTAGAGGCGCAGGTAGTCGCTCTGCACTTCCGGATCCCAGGCGTGGACGATTCCGACATTCTTGTTGCGCACGCGGAATTCCCTGCGGAACTTCCTCCAGGACTTCTTGTCGTGGCCGCAATATACTGCGTAGAAGCGGGTCGGGAAGGTGATTTTCTCAAGCACGCCGGGGAGTACCTTGGCAGTCAGCTGGCACTTGCCGCAACTGGTGTCGAAGAAGAAAAGGATGGAGTGGCTGCCTTCCTCGGGAATCTTTATCTTCCGCCCGCAAGGCGTCTGCATATCCACGACGGGAGCCTTCATCCCCAGCAGCGTGGAGCGGTTGAAACTGGCAAACAGGTCCGCGTCGAAGCGGTCGAACTGGCTGCGCATAGCGACGGCGCCGCTCTTGAACCAGGAATCGTAGATGTGGATTGCTACGGCTTCGTCGCCCATAAGAGGGGATTCCTTGTAATGGTCATAGAGCCACAAGGCTATGTGCTGGGTGGTCAGGGAGTCCCGCACGGAGCCGATGAGGAAGTCGCATTCAGAGTTCTTGGTATCGACCGCCTCGCGCTCGATGGCGGCGGTATATTTTTCCAGCATCCCGTCCAGCATTTCGAAGGAGAGGCTGTCGGGAACGGAGTTTGCTCCCGGTTCCTGTGCCTTGAGGGTAATCGCAAGGCACAGACCCAGAAGCAAAATTATAATTCTTTTGCCCATAACAGGGCAAATATAGCGAATTCTGCTCAATAATTATCTGTAGCAGCCCAGGAAAAGGATGGCGCCGGTCGTCTTCTCCGTTATCGCGAAGATGAACGGGCGGTCTGCGTGGAATTCTATGAATTGAGGCTCCGGAGCGTCGGGAGTGGCCCCGGCCATCATCGCAACCGTCACCGCCGCGGCTTCCGTGCCTTTTTCATCGACGGAAATGTTTGCTATGTGCTTCACGGTATCTATCCACAGCTGTGCAGACGAGAAATTGGAGAAGTCCGCTTTTATGCTGTCATAGGCGGTGCGTATTCCGAGCTGCTTGAGGATGGAGTTGATATCCAGGTCGGAAGATGTCTCGAAGCGGGGAATCATCAGGTCCACGAGCTCCTTGGAGAGCGCTGCGTGGATATCGGCCCAGGCCTTCCCGTCCAGCCCCGAGAGGACTTTTTCTACGCTTATGCCGTCATCCGGCAGGAGGAAGGACATTTCAAACTGTCCCGGGTAGCGCAGCTCCTCGCCATAGGGGAGGCTGACCATTGAGAAGTTGGAGCCGCGGGCATACTGGGTACGTATATACTCATCCTTCTTATGCATCATCATCTCGGTCCTAGTCTTGCCGTCAGCGCCTTTGAAAGGACCTTCGGAAGTCAAGACCTCCATAAAACCGTCCGCCCAGGAAGCCTTGAAATACAAGGCGTTGATAAATACGGAGAAAATGCTCGGCGGGATATTGTCCACTACGTGCGTAATCCTGTCGTGGGTGCGCTCGGCCGCCCACTTGTTGATGTAGGATGCGACATCTTCGGTGTTGAAGTCCATCTGCAGGATGTCGGCATTGTAGTATCCCTTGACATTGCGGCAGAAGGACTCTTTTACAGGTATGCTTTTGTCCGCAAGGATGGCATTGGCAATCTCGAAGATTTCCTCCTTTGAGGCTGCCCGCTTCGCAATCACGCACAAGTCCCGGCAGAATTCATTAATGCCCTGCTGGTCTTCGGGGTCGAATCCGAGGGCGGCGCAGATTTCAGAGCGCGTCTGCCCGGCCGCGCCTTCGGAGAGCATTCCGAGCACGAAAGCTATGCTCACGGGCGAATACACATAGGAGCCGGCCTGCTCCTGCAGGCAGTTGCTGAATGCGAATGCGAAATCGTTCAGCTGCGCGACTTTCGCCTCTTCGGCCTTTGTCAGTGCCTTGGGCGCCTCATCTTCCAGGAAGGCATAGTCGGATGACAATGGCTGATGCTCGACATCCTGTGGTGCTACTGCAGGCACGCAGGCACAGAGACAGAGCGAAAAAGCGGTGGATAAGATTGCTTTAAGTTCCATATTGCAAATAATTTAAAGATTCAATTTAATACCGACGGACAGGCTGGCGGCGTAAGGGTTCTGTGTGTAGTAATGCTCGCAAAGGCCGGTGTGGAAGTAAGCGGCGAAGCCAGGCTCTGCGTACAGGCTCACGGTAGGGGAGAGCGCTACTCCTATTCCCGCGCCGATGCCTGCCGAAAAGAGCCAGGGCTTGTCGGGGCCATTGCCTGCGATGCATTTGAAGGCTTCGACGCCGGCCGCCACATACAGGGATAAGGGACGGTAGTTCAGTATGTTATAGTCCACTTTCACGGGAATGCCGACGAAATGCAGTTGTTGCTCCCGGGCCCCGGTAGAGCGCAGCCAAAGATAGTCAAGACCTGTATCGACGGAGAACCGTTCGCTGATGCTGAAACTGAGGGCCGCTCCGAATTTCACGGGAAAGAGGTGCTGCATAACTGGGGAATAACCGGCTTGATCTTCCTGGACAGGGGCCTGTCCCGGCTTGGATTTCGTCGGAGGCGTATTTCCACTGCTTCCGCCCGTGCCGTCTTTGTCTCCGTCATCTACGGGCTTGCCGTCTTGGTCGCTCGTCATACCTGGATCGCTGACCGATGAGCCGGGAGCGGTAGCAGTTCTGCCGAGATTGGATCCGGACATATAGGAGGCGTTGAATCCGGTCAATGCATTCCCCGGAGAGACTTGGGCCAGCAAGGATGCGGAAACGCGTGTGCGGCGCCCGGGCTTTTCCGGGATATCCGCCCAAAAGTCAGCGCCGGAATCGGGCTTCGGGATGACAGCATTGTCTTCTGCACCGGTCGTCCGGGGCTTTGCCTGAGGGCCGGGCTGCAGAGGCTCAGGGGCTTGTGCGGCTGGCTCGGAAGGCCCGGCGGGCTCCGCGGCTTGCGCGATCGGTTCGGAAGGCCCGGCGGGCGCCGCTGCGGTTGAGGATTTCCGGTTCACGGGAGCGGCAGCCCTGGAAGGGCCTGAAGAAGGCACAGCCGGGACCTCGGAGATTAACCGGGGCGCGTTGGAAGGCGAGGCTTCAGAGACCAGCTCGCTGATGCTTGCGGGAGCATCTGAAGGCAGGGCGCCTTCTGCGGAACTCCGCAGGAGCAGAACTGCGGCGACCGCTCCGGCTGCGGCTGTAGCCAGCAGCCACCAGGGGAAGATAAAGGCCCGCCTCCTTGTCCCGGAGATGCCCTCCCAGACCTTGCCGGACACGGGCTCGGTGTAGCCCTGCATCCTGGAACTCAAGTTTTCAGCCCATTTTTCTTTCATTTATCTGCTTCCTTTAACAGTTTATACAACATTGCCCTTGCCCTGTGCAGCTGGGATGCGGAAGTGCCTTCGCTGATACCCAGCAGCCGTGCGATTTCTTTGTGGCTCAAATCCTCAAAAACATAAAGATTCAAGACCGTACGGTATCCGCTTGGAAGCTTGGCTATCGCTTCCTGGATACACTCCTGGCCGATTCCGGAAAAAAGCGTTCCTTCATCATCTTCCTCCTCAGGAATGTCCTGAAGGATGGGGATGAAGTTCAGGGGGCTCCGCTTCCGGAGCCACGAGACTGCTTCGTGGGCCGAGATGCTGTGCATCCAGGCCTGCAGGCTTCCCGCCTTTTGCGGTTTGAACCGGTCCAGATTGTCAATGATCTTGATGAAACTGTTCTGCAGTATGTCTTCGGCTTCCTGCCTGTCAGGGACATATCTCCGGATGGTAGCTATCAGGGCGGGGGCGCAGCTCTCATAGAGCTCTTGGAGTGAAGCCCTGTCGCCGTGTCTGATCCCCTCAATAAGCCGCTTTTCCTGCAGAATATCCATCTCGACTATATTAACGCATAAAATGCCGGTTCCTTGCTTGGGACCGGCAAAAAAAATTAAAGTTTCTTATTCAGCTTCGGGCAGCACCACGCCTTCCGGAAGGAAAAGTGACGTATCGCCGTGGTGGCGGAGAATGTCACGCACGGCGCTGGAAGAGATGTGGGCGAACTCCTGCGCCGTAGGGATGATGATTGTCTCTATCTCCGGGGCGAGGCGGCGGTTGGCGTCGGCTATGGCCCTTTCGTTCTCGAAATCAAGCATATTGCGCACTCCGCGCACGATATGCCTTATGCCCAGGTCGCGGCACACCTCGATTGTGAGTCCGTCGTATTCGATAACCTGGACGCTGTCCAGGCCGCGGACCGCCTGCCTGATGATGTCTTTTTTCTGCTCGTTGGAGTAGAAGCCGCGCTTGTCCTGGTTGAGGCCGATGGCCACCACCACATTGTCGAACATCGTAAGGGCCCTCTTCAATATGTTGAGGTGTCCTGCAGTGAACGGGTCAAACGAACCCGGGAATAGAGCTGTCTTCGCCATAACAGGACAAAGATAAATATTTTTGCTACATTTGTGTCATTATGCAGGTAAAAATAGAAGAAAGCTGGCGGGAGGCTCTCGCCCCGGAATTCGAGAAACCTTATTTTGCTCAGCTCGTGCAGAGGCTCCATCAGGAAAAGGCTGCCGGACAGCGGATTTATCCTCCCGGAGGAGCGATCTTCCGGGCCTTCGACCTTTGTCCGCTCCCGGAACTTAAAGTAGTGATTCTCGGCCAGGATCCCTACCACGGCCCCGGGCAGGCTATGGGACTGTCGTTCTCCGTGCCCGACGGCGTGCCCGCTCCTCCTTCGCTGAAAAACATCTTCAAGGAAATTGAGGATGACCTCGGTGTCAAAATGTCAGGGCGCCCCAATCTGGAGTCCTGGGCCCGGCAGGGAGTGCTGCTGCTCAACGCCGTACTGACTGTGCGGGCAGGGGAACCGACCTCGCATTCCGGTATAGGCTGGCAAGAGTTTACGGATGCCGTGATACGCTGCATATCAGAGCGTTGCGATGGCGTAGTATTTATGCTGTGGGGCAACTACGCCCGCTCGAAAGCGCCCTTGATCGACAGCAGCCGCCACTTCGTCCTGCAGGCCGCCCACCCGTCGCCGCTCGCTCGCGGGGCGTTCTTCGGCTGCCGTCATTTTTCTCAGGCCAATGCCATACTGCGTTCGGAAGGCAAGACTCCGATTGACTGGCGCCTGTAGGAACATTTTTTGCAGATTCCTTCTGTCGTAAATAGATAAGGATTATGAGTATCTGGGTAATAATCATAGCTGTGATGGTGCTGTCGTTCATCATCCAGCGCACCCTGCAAAGCAAGTTCGACAAGTACTCCGACGTGCCTGCCCCGGGCGGGCTGACCGGCGCCGAAGTGGCCCGGTTGATGCTGGAGCGCAACGGCATCCACGACGTCGAGGTGATATCAATCGACGGCCGCCTGACCGACCACTATAACCCTACGGATTCGACCATCAACCTCAGCCGGGACGTGTATGGCGGCAGAAGCGTCGCCGCGTGCGCCGTTGCTGCCCACGAGACCGGCCACGCCATCCAGCACGCAAAGGGCTACGGACCTCTCCGCCTGCGTACGGCAATGGTCCCGGTGGTCACATTCGCCAATAACACCGTGCAGTGGGTGCTGCTCCTTGGGGTGCTGCTCGTGCAGGTGACGCCGGCTCTGCTGTGGGCGGGCATAGCGCTCTTCGCGCTGACGACACTTTTCAGCATCATCACGCTTCCCGTGGAAATCGACGCGAGCTCAAGGGCGGTCGCCTGGCTCTCCAGCGAGGGCGTGCTGGATGCACAGACCAAGCCTATGGCCGTGGACGCTCTCAAGTGGGCTGCTTATACTTACGTAATTGCGGCCATCGGCTCTCTCGCCACGCTTCTCTATTATATCGCGATGGCAAGTAATCGCAGGTAGAACTCCTATACCTGCATCCCGTGCAGGGTCTCCTGGATGTGGGAGATGGCGGCGATGAGCTCCTTGAACGACGGGGATTCTCCGTAGATGAATCCTTCCTGCATCGTGCGGTAATCGGCTTCCCAGAGGGGGAGGAGGTCCGGGGGCGGCACGATGCAGAGGGACTGCGGGGCGTGGCTGCCGTAGTCGATTCCACGTATGGCATTGAAGACGCTGCGGTGCTCCACTATGGTCCGGTACAAGTCGGCGCTTTCCAGTACGCGACCGGTCCAGCCGCTGCCGTCAAGGCGGAAAAGGTCGTAGAGGTGGCGGGACATCCTCTTGTAGCGGGGATGGTCCTTAAGGAGGTTCTCGTGCAGCAGAAAGACCTTTTCAAGATATGTGCGGACCGGGGTCACCGTGGGGACTACCGTCTGCGGGAAGTCTATCATAGGCGAGAGTTCGGCGGCATAAGGTATGATGGTACGGGGCTCACGGGGCTCCCTGAGATTACGGCAGCTGAATTCCACTTTCACGACTTCCTTGATATACGGGTCTTCAGGAAGGACGCTGCGGTAGGGGACAAGAAGTACCGTCGGGTCGGCGTCGGAATCGTCCCTGGTCTTGTATTCTATGTCGAACAAGTCTCCGACGTAGGTGTACAGCACGCCTGCGAGCTCGTCGCGGACGGTGTCGTGGATGTATTTGCGGGAGAGTTTGCGTATCCTGTCACGGGCGGAACGCGTGTCGCCGGAGAGGCCGAAGAAGGATTTGTCGATGGAGATATCTACGTCTTCGGAGAACCGTTCCGTAATCCCCCAGGCCTTGCTAAGCGAGGTGCCTCCCTTGAAAGTCAGGGCTTCGGCACAGTCGAGGGAGAAAACGGCCCTGATTACGTGGCATACCCACCAGTCCTTCTCGGCGGCTTTCGGGTTGATTCTTAATTCTCTGTGGATTTTATGATAAAAATCAATTTTTTCTTGGTCCGGCACAAGCCAGAAGTTAGTTTGTAAGTTTTCCATAATAGCTTAGTATTAAATTTCTTATCCAGGTCGGGGTATATTTGATGTCGTCACGAATCTCAGCGTAAGGAATCCTTGAGTAAATTGCGCGCAACTCGTCAGTCTCGAATTCCCAAAGGTAGTCCTTACCTATGTCGTTGAGGGCGATGACCGTAAGCATAACTATACGGGAACGGTAATTGAACACCTTGGGCGAGACGTGGTAAAGCACTATCGGGCGGGCCTTTTCTTTATAATAGATCTTGCGCGAAGGTCCGTCGGTCGTGAAAACCGGGTTCATCACCACCTGGTCGGAAAGCCCCAGTGCGTTCTGGGCTTCTCCGGGGGAAGGCCCGAGTTTGAAGCCGTCGCGTTCAGCATAAGCCTTGAGGACTTCTTCGTAACTGGCGGATAATTTTCCCATACCCCAGCGGGTATCAATGGTCGGGGAGCAATACAGCCCCCTGGTCATACGCATCAGAACTTCCGATTTTACAAGGCGCTGCAGGGCCTTTGAGACTGCTTTTTCGCTGCCGCAGTCAAAGAAATCGGAAGGGAAGTAAACCTTGCCTTCCCCTCCTTGCTTCACGATTTGCTCTATTCTTTTCTCGACACTGTCCATATTCGTCCGTTTTGTCGCAAATATAGAGCATTTTTGCGACAAAAACAAGGACTTTAGTCCAGCATATCCATCAGGGCGTCCAGCTCCCGGCGGTCTTTCTTGGTCGGGCGGCCGGCGCCTTTGTCGCGGCGCAGGACGATGGTCTCGTGCGGGGCGTGGAACTTTGCCCTTTCGGATTCGGGCGTGAGGTCTTCGGCGAAGTCCGGCACGAGCTGCGCTCCCATACGGTTCTCGCTGAGCTGCAGTACTTTGTATGTCAGCGTCGCGGGCCCTTTGTGGATCTCGATAGTGTCGCCTATCTTCACGGCCTTGCTGGGCTTGGCGGTAGAGGGGCCGATGCGGACCTTGTTGCCGTTGCAGGCGTCGGTAGCCTCGCTGCGGGTCTTGTAAACCCGAATCGCCCATAGGTATTTGTCTATTCTTACACTGTCCATAGGTACATCGCGTGCTTGACTTCTTCGACTTTTTCAGGACGCAGCAGGGCGAGGATTTCGAGCCCGAAGCTGACGGCGTGCCCTGCGCTCCGCCCGGTGATGATGCGGCCGCAGCGCACGGCGCTCTTGGGCGTGAACACGGCTCCCTTGGCGACGAGTGCATCCTGGAAGCCTTCGAAGCAGGTGAACTCGACGCCCTGCAGCCTGTCCAGCTGGCTGATTACCAGCCCGGGGGCGGCGCAGATGGCGGCTACGGTGCCGCCGGCGGCGTAGTGCGATTTCATAGCTTCCATCAGAGGCTCGCAGGCTGCGAGATTCTTCGTGCCGGGCATACCGCCGGGGAAAATCATCACGTCCGAAGGGCCGTCGGGCGCTGCCCCGAGGTCCACCTCGTCGAGCGTCCAGCCGGCCTCTACGGTGATGCCGTGCGAACTTTCAACGGAGTACTCATCGTATATGGATATAAGATTGACATCCAGGCCGGCGCGGCGCAGGACGTCATTGGTGGCGAGGGCTTCGATGTCTTCGAAACCGTCGGCGAGGAAAATGTTAATGCCTTTCATAATATTCGCAATATACTGAATTTTCCGTATTTTTGTGCCGAAATAGCGAAAAATGGAAGAAAAGAAACTTTATCCTTTCAGGTTCTGCACCCTGCAGGACGAATATGTGTGGGGCACCGATGAATTCAAACTTGCCGACCTCGGCTACAGGGATTCTCTGGTGCGTGACGGCTGGCTCGCCGGCAATGCAGTCAGCGAAGTGATGGATACCTACCTCGACAGGGTCGTGGGAGATAATGTGTATAAGTTCTGGGGCAGGCAGTTCCCAGTGCAGGTCAAGCACATACGCGTGCGTGGCAAGATGCCGCTGCGGGTGCATCCCGATGCCGAGACGGCGGAGCAGCGCTACGATTTCCTGGGCCGTGAGAAGCTCTGGTACGTGCTGCGGGCTGGCAAAGATGCGCGGCTTGGCATAGGCTTCGAAAGGGATACGGACGCATCCGAACTCTTCTTCGCCTGCAGCGACGGCAGCGTCGAGCGCCTTATGCACATCGTCGTCCCTGAAGAAGGACAATTCTTCCATATCCGGCCAGGCACGCCGCATTTCGCCTCCGGAGACGTCGAACTGCTGGAAATCAGCGAATCATCGCCCCTGGACTTCTGTCTGTGCCTCTGGGGAGGGGAGCTCAGCACTGATGAGTTCGACCCTTCGCTGGACCTGCCGTCCGCCCTGGATTTTATCGACTACAAGGCCTGGACCGCCCCCGAGGCGCCCCACTCCCACGAGGGTGATATCGTGCGCAAGCTCATAGACATCCCTGAATTTACCGTGACCAAGCTCCAGCTTACCGACCCGTTGCATATCTACAGCGAGAAGTTCGATTCATTCATACTCTACAGCTGTGTGCGCGGCGAGGCGTCCGTGCAGCTTGAGGTGTTGGGGCAGACGGCCCGTTTCCCTCTGGAAGCCGGTCAGACTATGCTCGTGCCCGCCGAGTGCCCGGACTTCTTCCTCGTGCCGACAGACAGGGATACGCTGATTCTTGAGACTACCGTGGCCCCGCGGGAGGAAAAGGACAGCTACACCGGCGCTACTGTTGCCTGACGCGGGCGGAGAGCAGTGCAATCACGAGCCCCGTCAGCGCGACTCCGGCCGCAGTGAGCAGGACGTCCGTAAACTTGAGCACTACCGGGTAGGCGCTGACCAGGAAGCCCCCTGGCATCTTCACGAGGCCGTAGTGCTGCTGGAGGGCGGCGAGAAGTATGCCGACCGCCAGGCCTATGAGCAGTCCCAGCAGCGAAATCAGCCAGCCTTCAAGCACGAAAATGCGGCGCACCAGACTGTCGCTGGCGCCCATAGCGCGCAGGGTGGCGATATCTTCCTCCTTTTCTATTATCAGCATAGAGAGCGAGCCGTAGATGTTGAGTGCCACTATCAGCACTACGAACAGCAGAATCAGGAACACGGCAGCTTTTTCGTAGCGCATCATCTTGAACAAGGTAGGGTGCTGGTGGTAGCGGTCGAGGAGGGTGCAGCGGGCTGCGTAGTCACGCATAAAGCTGCGCACGGCCCGCGGGCTGCTGTCTGCAAGGTAGATTTCCACTCCGCTGGCCTCCTCTCCGCGGCTGCCGAGAAGCGAGCGCAGCACGTGCAAGGGCACTATGACCAGCTCCGCGTCGGTGTCGCTGCTGACGCTCATTATTCCCGAAGGGAACACCTTTTCGCTGCGGGCTGAAGCCATAGGGTTAGCCACGGACACGTTGCCTTCCCGGTCCGGGTAATACAGCACCATCGGTTCGAGGAAACGCGGCCGTATGCCCATTTTCGCCGCCACGCCGGAGCCCACCACGGCCTGCGGCACATTGCCCTTGTGCAGCTGCAGGGAGCCGTCGGTAATGTGGGAGCCGAGCTTGCTGGACGTCTCGAATCCATCCTCCACTCCTTTGGCGCGCACGATTCCCTGCATACCGGAGTATGACAGCAGCACGTTGTCTTCAAGGGTGCAGAGTACGTTTTCCACCCTCGGGTCAGAGTACAGCTCGTCTATGAGCGTGGAGTCCGGGATGAATTTCGAGGCCCCGTCCGGGCTGACCATCAGCAGGTCGGGGTCGAGGTTGCCGAGATTCTCTTTTACGATGCTGTCGAAGCCGTTATAGACGCTCAGGATCAATACCAGCGCTGCCGTGCCGATGGCCATCCCGGCGGCGCTGATTGCCGAAATCACGTTGATTACGTTGTGTGATTTCTTTGCCAGCAGATACCTGCGCGCTATGAACAGCGGAAAATTCATTTGCGGAGGAGTTCGTCGATATGCGCCGCGTAGTCCAGGGAGGTGTCGAGCAGGAAGTCGATGTCCGGGACGATGCGCAGCTGCGAGGAGACCTCCCTTCCGAGCTCGCCGCGAATGCTTTTCTTGTTTTCTTCAAGAATCTGCATCACGGCGCCCTGCTTTTCCGAAGGGAAGATGCTCACGAAGACCTTTGCTATGCTGAGGTCGGGGCTGATTCTCACTTCGCTGACCGTCACCATAGCGCCTCCGAAAGCCGCCATACCTTTGCGGCGTATTATTTCAGCAAGGTCGCGCTGAAGTTCACGCGCGACCTTGAGCTGCCTTGTGCCTGCGGGTTTGCTGTTATCCATTGATCTTGATGATATAATAGTCTTTCTTGCCTTTCTGCGCAAGGATGTATTTACCGTCGATGATGTCGGCCTCGGAGAGGGACGCGCCAAAGTCGGTGAATTTTTCTTTGTTGATGCTGAAGCCGTTGCCCTGGATCATCTTGCGGGCTTCTCCCTTGGAAGGGAAGATGGATGTCTCCACCGCGAGGGCGTCCAGGATGCCGAGAGGAAGCTTCGAACGCTCGATTTCGAAAGTCGGTACGCCGTCGAAAACGTCCAGGAAAGTCTTCTCGTCGAGGCTGCGGAGGTCGTCGGAGGTGGCTTTGCCGAAGAGGATGCGGGAAGCGCGGACGGCGTTGTCGTATTCGGCCTGCCCGTGCACCATTGTGGTCACCTCGCGGGCGAGCAGCTGCTGGAGGGCGCGGCGCTCAGGGGCGGCGCGGTGCTCTTCGATGGCAGCTTCGATTGTCTCCCGGTCCAGGAGGGTGAAGATCTTTATGTAGCGCTCCGCGTCGGAATCGCTGACATTGAGCCAGAACTGGTAGAACTGGTAAGGGCTGGTACGGGCGGGATCGAGCCAGATGTTGCCTTTCTCGGTCTTGCCGAATTTGCCGCCGTCTGCTTTGGTGATGAGGGGGCAGGTCAGGGCGAAAGCCTCGCCCGCACCGGTGCGGCGGATGAGTTCAGTGCCGGTGGTGATGTTGCCCCACTGGTCGGCGCCGCCCAGCTGAAGCTTCACGCCCTTATGCGTGTAGAGGTACAGGAAATCGTAGCCCTGCAGCAGCTGGTAGGTGAATTCGGTGAAAGACATACCTTCGGACGAGTCGCGGGACAGGCGCTTGCGGACGGAATCCTTGCTCATCATATAGTTGACGGTGATGAGCTTGCCGATGTCGCGGGTGAAGTTGATGAAAGTGTAGTCCTTCATCCAGTCATAGTTGTTGACGAGTTCGGCCTTGTTGGGGGCGTCGGAGTCGAAATCCAGGAACTTGGCGAGCTGGGCCTTGATGCAGGCTACGTTGTGCTCGAGAGTCTGCTCGTCCAGCAGGTTTCTCTCCTGACTCTTCATCGAAGGGTCTCCGATCATACCCGTGGCGCCTCCTACGAGAGCGTAGGGCTTGTTGCCGCAGGCTTGGAAATGCTTGAGTATCATTATGCTCACCAGGTGTCCGATATGCAGGGAATCACCGGTAGGGTCAATTCCGACGTAAGCGGACATCGGACCTTTCTTCAGTTCTTCCTCGGTGCCCGGCATAATGTCGTGGATCATTCCTCTCCACTTCAGCTCTTCTACAAAATTTTTCATATTACTTCTTTTCTAATCAAGATGCAAATTTGGGCAAATATTAGTAAATTTGCAATCCGAATGGCAATTTATATTTTATAAATAGATATGAGAAAGAATATTGTTGCGGGAAACTG
>ONLD01000007.1 GCA_900318565.1 uncultured Bacteroidales bacterium | reverse complement strand
GGCCCTTCCACGAGCGTCGTGTCCAGTCCGCTCCAGGGGTCGATGCCGTCAAGCTCGCCCAGGCGTATGCGCTCGGCAAGCACGCGGCGCAGGCTTCTGTCCACGGTGCTTTCCTTCAGCAGCCCCTGCCGCACCACTTCGGGGATGTGGCGGTAGGAGTCGCCGCACTCCATATCCACGCCGCACTCAAGGGCCTCGGCCACGGCGTGCACGGCATCCGGGCTGTAATCGTGACGCCCCGGGACGTAGAAATCGTGGACAGCCCAGCAGTCGGAGACCACCAGCCCCTCGAAGCCCCATTCCTTGCGCAGAATCGTGTCCACGAGGTAGGTGCTGGCCCCGCAGGGTACGCCGCGGAAGCGGTTGTAGGCTATCATCACTTCACGCACGCCGGCGCGCGTCACGAGCTCCTTGAACGCCGGCAGGTAGGTCTCGCGCAGTTCGCGCTCGGAGACCCGGGCGTCGAAGCTGTGGCGGCTCCATTCCGGGCCGGAATGGACGGCGAAATGCTTTGCGCAGGCGTTGGTTTTCAGCACTTTGGCGCTGCCGTCTCCCTGCAGACCGCGCACTACCGCCGACCCCATTTTCGCCGTCAGGAACGGGTCCTCGCCGTAGGTCTCCATACCCCGGCCCCAGCGCGGGTCGCGGAAGATGTTGATGTTCGGGGTCCAGAACGACAGCCCCTGGTAATTGCCCACGACGCCCCGCTCGCGCGCCTGCCGGTTCTTGATGCGGGCTTCGTCGCTGACGGCGCTGAACACCTCTTCCAGCAGCGGCACGTCGAATGATGCCGCCATCCCGATGGGCATAGGGAAGACGGTTGCGCTGCCGTTGCGTCCCACGCCGTGCAGGGCTTCATTCCACCAGTTGTATGCCGGAATTCCGAGCTCGGGGATGGGCGCTGAGGCGTGCATAAGGAGCGAGGCCTTCTGTTCAAGGCTCAGTCTTTCAATCAGTTCGTCCGCGCGCTGCCCGGCTGTCGGCTCCTCGGGAGACTGCGAGCAAGCTCCGAGCAGGGCTGCCGAAAGCAACAGCAGGAATGTCTTTGATACTGTATTCATTTTTTCAAAGGTACAATTTTTACGAAAAAAGATTTGCACAGTATCAGAAAAATTTCTACTTTTGCAGTCCACTTCTGGATGTGGCGCAGTTGGTAGCGCACCTGGTTAGGGACCAGGAGGTCGCTGGTTCAAGTCCAGTCATCCAGACAAAGGTGAAAATCAAGCACTTACGAATATCAGTAGGTGCTTGTTTTGTTTTATAGCATCTCCAGCATCTGCTCGGCACGGTCGGGGGCGATGGGCTGGTGGCGGGTCAGGTAGTGCATATATGCTGCCTTGATAGCGAAGTAAGGCAGCAGTTTGCTGATTTTTTCGCCGATATTTTCAGGCTCGATGCCGTAGTAGGCCGGGGCGAACAGGTTCCAGTGCTGCTGCATCTGTTCCGAGGTCAAATGGAAGAGGTGGTCGAGCATCTTATTGTCGGTTATCTGGCTGATTCTCCAGCATAGGCCCAGGTCCCATTCGGGAGCGCCGTATGCAAACTGGCCTATGTCAATCCACAGCGTCCTCTTCCCGTCCGTAATGATATTGCCTATCTGCATATCTCCGTGCAGACAGCAGGGGGTATCCGGAATCTGCTCCAGAAGGCGAAGCACTTCCTCGGCGAAAAAAGCGGGGGCTACGCCGTCCGTGGCGTAGAAATCCCGCATACGGGCCTTCATAGAGGGGATGCGGGCGGTATCGGCCTTCGTAGAATGCAGTTCCCTGCAGGCCTCGGCAAAACGGAGGCTGATTTCTTCCATCCTCTGAGGCTCCTCCGAGATGATGCGGCAGAAGGAGCGCTTGTGCTCTATCAGCTCGTATTCCGTACCTACGCGCTGCCCGTCAGTTATGAGGCGGAAGGGCTTCGGAGTGGGGACGCCAAGCTCGTATGCGACGCAGGCCATCTCGAATTCCTTGACGGCAAAATCGGCGTTGAACCCGGGATTGAAGAGTTTCGCAAGACGCTTTTCGCTTTTGTGGGTGTAGGCAACGCCTTGCCCTCCTTCGCCGCTGTATGTATAATCTGATAGGTTTATTGTCTCGTATTGTTTCATATTGTTTCTTGATTTAGTGTTTTGCTGATTACTTGCATCTTCACCAAAGACATAGGATTATTCTTCGGGCGGGAGTGCGGGGCCGACGGGGGGAAGGGTGTGCTTAGCGGGCTGCTTGATGCCGTGGTTGACGGCTTTCCAGGCGGCGCCGACGATGCTCTGCGGACTTTCCACGAGGCGGGCGGAGTTCTTCTTCAAGTTCTTCAGCACTGCTTCCAGGGAGCTTTCCACCTTGGCGTTTTCCTCGCAGAAAAGTGCCACCCGGTCGACCATATTCTGCGCCGCGTCCACGATTTCTGCGATGTTCTCCATCTGCTCCTTCTGCACCCAGGCGCTTCTGATGAGGCGGAGGAACGGAATCAGCGTCTCTTCCGTGGTCACGAGTACGTTGCGCTCGAACGCCCAGGAGAAGAGGTCGGGATCCTTCATCTTCGCCAGCTGCCAGGCGCTGTAGTTGGGGATGAACATAATCACGTAGTCGAGGGTCTTGCGGCCGACTATGTACTTCTGGTACTCTTTGCCGGTGAGTTCCTTGATGTGGTTGCGGACCGATTCGAGATTGCGCAGGGCCGCTTCTTCGCGCCCTTCATCCGTATCCGCGGCAAAGTAGTCGGTCAGGGCGGAGAGAGACATTTTCGAGTCTATGAGGATGTCCGTCTCGTCGGGGAAGTGCAGGACAAAGTCCGGGCGCATCATCTTGCCTGTCTCTTCGTTGCGCATCAGGTTGCCGTTCTTGTCCCGGAGCCAGTATTCGGACTCGTAGTCGTGGCCTTCCCGCAGGCCCTGGTCCTTGAGCATATTTTCGAGTATGGTCTCCCCGAAGTTGCCCTGGATTTTGTTCTGTCCCTTAAGCGCTTTGGCCAGGTCTTCCGCCTGGTTGCCTATGGATTCAGTCTGCTCGCGCAGGTGCTTGACCGTCTCGGCAAATTGCGTCTTGATGGAGGAACTCTCCTCGGCGTGGGACTTTTTCTGCGCCTCGAAGGCTTCCTTCATATCTTTGATATTCTGGTCCAGGCCGCCCGTGATGGACTTCATTGTCTCGGCCGCCTCCTTCTTCAGGGCTTCCTCGCGGGCCTTGAGAATCTTCTCGTTTTCCAGCGCGAGGGCGGTCTTCGCGGCCTCTATGGCCTTGGCGTTGTTCTCTTTTATCTCCTCCAGGGCCTCCTCGTGCCGGGCTTTCTCGCTGGCTAGCAGCGCCTCGGCCGTGCGTACTTCCGCCTCCTTCCTTATGAGTTCCGCTTCCTTGCCGCTCAGGGCCTCCCTGAAGGAAGCCCTGGCCTTGCCGGCTGAAACAATCCAGGCTATGACGAGGGCGATGATGATTGCCGAAGCTATTATTGCTACCAATATAATATCATCCATATCCTTTGCGTTTGGTCTGTATTGCAAAGATACATTTTTCATTCGTTTTTTATTGGATTATTCGTACTTTTGCAAGTATTATCATTAGAAGGAAAATGAAAAAGACAATTCTTATCAGTGCAGCACTGCTGCTTTGCGGTATAGCCGCTTTCGCGCAGAACACGGGTGGATCTCAGGATCTTGACGTGCTTGTACAGCAGAATAAGCAGGCGGTCCAGAACGCGACCCAGAACTATCAGGACCGTCAGCGCGTCAATAACCGTGCAATCGACAAGCTCCAGGCCGACATCAACCGCGAGCAGAGCATCATCGACCGCCTGAAGGTGGACCTGAATGCCGCCAAGGATGTCCAGAAGAGCAGCCAGGAGGCTCTTAAGCTCCAGAACGAGACTGTCAAGTCCCTTAAAAAGAACGCCGCTGACGAAAGCGAAATCAAGGCGGCCCAGGAAAAGGCCAAGCTGATGAAAAGCGATGTCAAGAAAGACAGGAATGAAGTCTCCCGCATTAATAAGCTGATACAGAATCACCAGAAGAGCATCAACGCCTCCCGCAAGGAGATTTCTGCCCTCCGCAAAGACACCCGCAGCGCCCGCCGCGATATGAACGAGAGCAAAAAGAACCTCCGGAGCAGCCAGAAGCTTCAGAAGCAGGCAGCAGCGGAGGCCTCAAAAGATTTTGAGTAGTTATTTCCGCATCATTGCGCGGACAAAGTCCCTGTACGGCAGACTGTAAACGCAGCCTGCCGTATCTGTATTGCAGGGGCAGTAAAGCTGTCCTTCCCAGATATCCAGGTCCTCGGGCTCGCAGGCCATCACGTCCGTGAAGTCGAAATGCCCGTAGCGGCCTTCGTAGCGGGTGCCGGGCAGGCCGGCATAGAAGAACTCGTTGGGGTGCTTCTCCGAACCCACGCCGCAGGGGAGGAACAGGATGCCTTCATTGATGAAGGCTCCCTGAATGATGGCATTCTGGGGCCCGCGGGAAGAGCGCGGCAACAGATCGTCGAAATTCAGGGACTCCAGTACATTCGAGTCCCTGAGCTCCACCAGGAACTTGTCGGGCGTGAACTCCGGGAGGTCGAACTTCTGCAGGACGATGTGGTTGCCGGGAGCTTCGTTGCCGGTGGTGTTGCCGTAGCACCAGATGTGCGAAGGGTCCCCGGAATCGGCAGCCCATAGGCGGGAGTTCCATTGCGAGGGCTCGTAACTGATAATCTGCACCAGCTCCGAGCCGAAGGGCACGCCGGTTTCATCCGTCAGAATCCTCTCCACGAACAGCAGGCGGGACAGGGAATCGGTCAGCGGAAGGCCTATCTCCGTCACGGGCTTGCTCTTGCACTGGGATACGTACAGCAGCGGGAACTTGTCCGAGTCGTCGTAGCGGTCAGGACCGAAGAAGGCAACGTTGGCGTGGTTCTGCTTGCCCTGGGAGGCCAGAGGGAACTGAGCCACGGGCTTGAGTATGCGGAGGTCGAACACGTTGCACCAGCCCCCGTCCTGGAGGCTGAAGAAATAGCCCTTGTCGATGGCGCATCCCTGGGTGTTGCGGGGGAAGTCCTTGAAGGAAAACAGGTACGACGGCACAGGCCGCTGGATTATGCTCTCGCACCCGAGGAAGAGCGCAAGGAGGGCGCCGGCAAAAATCAATTTCTTCATAATGCCCTGATTACGCTGAGGTTAGTCTCCCTGAACTTCTTCTCGTCCACCTTCACCACCTCGCGGTCATAGGTCATAATGCCGTTGACTTCGATTTCCACGTCGGTAATCTGGGTATAGACTGCGGCGGCGCAGCCGGTGCTGATGAAAACCTTGAGCATTTCGGCAAAACCGTCGTAAAGATCCTGGACCTGCTTCCCGTTCTCAAGCACCTTGCCGTAGCCCCAGTTCTTGTCCTGCTGCCAGAGATGGCCGGGCACGGGGTAGCCGAGACCGCCGTATTCGCCCAGCACGTTGATGAACTTGGCTTCGAAGTTGTTCATTGCCGGGCAGGCGTAGTGGTGGGTGTCGATGATGTCTCCGGCAAAGGCGTAGTTGCCGCCGGAGGCCTCGTTGACGAGCCTTGTGGAGTCTTTGCCGCGGGTGAATTTCACTACTGCCGGAGTATCGAACTGGCCCCAGGCTTCGTTGAACGGCACCCACACCGTAATGCACTGGAAGACCTTCAGGGCGTCGATGATTTCGCCCCATTCCTTATAATAATTGTCTTTCCACTCCTGAGGCACGATGCAGTCGGTACCGCCCAGGAAGCTGTCTCGCTGCCACTCGTTGGACTGCATAGCGGCTATTTCAGGCTTGCGGTACGCATTGGTCTTGCTGCTGTGGTCGGCAATGCAGGGCATATCCTGCCACACGCTGACGCCCAGCACGTCGCACCAGTAGTACCAACGGGCGGGCTCCACTTTGATGTGCTTGCGTATCATATTCCAGCCCCAGTTCTTGACCTTCACGATGTCGTACTTGAGAGCTTCGTCGGTGGGGGCGGTGTACAGGCCGTCGGGCCACCAGCCCTGGTCCAGGGGACCGAAGAAGAAAGTGCGCTCGCCGTTGAGGCCTATGCGCTTGTAGGAATTCACGTTGCGGTCGGGCTTGGGATCTGCGATGACGGATACGGTGCGGAGGCAGGTGTAGCCGTCCACGGTGTCAAGTACCTTGCCGCCGCCGAGCAGCGTGATCTTGAGGTCGTAGAGGTTGGGGCTGTCGGGGCTCCAGAGGCGGGGGGAGTCGATTTTGATGGACTCGCCGCTTCCGACGGGAGTGCCTCTGTAGCTAAGTTCCACGCGGGCTTCGTCGTACTGTCCCTCGGCCTGCACCGAGACCTTCAGGGTGGAGGTGGCGGCGTCCCAGACGGGCAGGTAGGAACTGATGTGGGCCTTGGGAGACACGGGCTCCATCCACACGGTCTGCCAGATGCCGGTCACGGGCGTGTACCAGATGCCGTGCGTGTGCTCAATCTGCTTGCCGCGGGGCTGGAAACCCTCGTCGGAAGCATCCCACACGCATACGCGTATCGTCTGCTTGCCTGATTTCTTGAGCGCGGGGGTGATGTTGAAGCAGAAAGGAGCATAGCCGCCGGTGTGCTCTCCGACGAGGGTGCCGTTCACCCACACCCGGGCCTTCCAGTCCACAGCGCCGAAGTGCAGCAGCACGTCGTGCCCTCTCCACTTTGCGGGCACTTTGAAGCTGCGCTCATACCAGAGGCAGTTGGCCGAACCTACGTGACGCTGTACCCCGGACAGCGAACTCTCTGCGCAGAAAGGCACCAGAATCTGCCCCTCGCTTTTTTCGTAGCCTGCATCCGCCGGGGTGATGGCATAGTCCCAGAGGCCGTTGAGGTTCATCCAGTCGGCGCGGGCCATCTGCGGGCGGGGGTATTCGGGCAGCGGGGCGGACGGATCCACGTCTGCGGCCCAGCGGGTCTTTATCAAATCACCTTTCGGCGCCCACGCGGAGGCGCCCAGGGCAAGCAGCATAGCGGCTGCCGAAAGAATCAGCTTTCTCATTCTATTTGTTCTTATGTTTCCTCGCGTAAGCGGGGTCGAAAATCATATTGAGTTCTTTGGCAAGGCGGTATCCGGCCTTGCGGAGCTGCGAGCGCATCAGGGGCAGCTGGTCGTAGTACCAGTCTATCGTGAGCACGTCGCCCGGCTTTACCTGGTGCGTGACCCAGCAGCACTTTGCGATGTCGCGTCCCCAGTCATAAGGACCGCCCTTGACGATTTCAGCTATCTCGTCCTCGGAGCAGGAGTCGAACATATAGGCAAGGTCGCTGAAGCTCCAGGGATGCTTGATCTCTATGATCATATCGTCCCAAATGGTGTGGTAGCGGATGTCTTCCTTGCGGAAATTGACTTTGTAGTAGCCTATCGTCATATCGTCGGGGTTGTAGCGGATGTGCTCGGGGCAGTGCATATCTCCCACGAAGTGCACCAGCAGCACCAGTTCCGTGAAGGCTGTCGAGTCGTCCAGGGCCTTGTAGTCCTTGAGGTCGGAGGCGTACTGCTCGATGAAATGGATGCAGTTCTTGACGTAGCGGCCGCCATCATTGATGCCGCGGAAGGGCTCGAAGTCCATATTCGCTTCGAAGGTGTGCGGCAGGGTGTTGATGCGCGGCTCGCCTCCGACGGGGTCGAAACCCATATCCACCAGTAGCCTGGCTTTGTGGTCGTCGGCGTAGGAGGCATAGCCGCTTATGGGCTCGCCGTGCATAATGCCGGCAATCTTTTTCTTGGTCGTCTTGGTCAGGTGGTTTTCCGCGATACGGGCGATGGTGGCGTGGCCTTTACGGCCCCATCCGGCCGCGGTGCCGCAGCACAGCAGTGCGCAGCACAGGAGCAAAAGCAATTTCTTATTCATAGTTGTAGCAGATTCCGGGTTTGTCGAATTTCATCTTGGCATCCACTTCGCGGACGTCGTCCTTGGCGTAGGTGATGGTCCATACGGGCTGGGTCATCAGCTCCCAGACGCGCTCTGCGGTCATCGGGGCGGCAAAACGCACCTGAATGCTCGGCAGCAGGTCCTTGTTGAGTTTGAGGTACACTCCGATGACGCCTTCTTCCTTGGAGAGGTGGTTGCTCAGGAAAGGCAGAGCCCTCTTGATTATGGGCTTCTCGTAGTTCTGGTCGGTTATTTCATAGATGTACTGGGGCTGGCCGGCATAGACCTCGGCCCTCTTGCGGACTATGGTCGTGTCGGCGGAGGGGTAACGGCCGTTGAATTCTGCGGAGAACGGGTCGAACATACGCTCCAGATACTCTGCGATGCCGATTTTGCCGGTCCCCTTCTCGAGGCGGATGAAGGTGAAATCGACCGGGGTCTCCTTCACGCCGCCGCCGTGGATCGGCATAGCGAGCACTTTCTTCTCCACCACTTCGCGGAACCAGTCTTCGTCGAGCTCCTCGGCGGGGTCGGAATATACGTGCACGATAAGCGGGCAGTCATACTCGGACTCGAGGCCATAGACCTTCTTTCCCGTCAGGCGCATCTGCAGCCCGAGGTAGTTGAGGTCGGTGCGGTTGGGCATATGCTCGGTGCGGATGGTCTGGATTTTTAGCTCCTTGTATTCCTTGGGGTCGGGAGAGTTGACGCGGAAATGCGAAGGCTCGTAGATGTCTTCCAGGAGCTTTTCTTCGTTGGTCTTGGACGGGTCGTAGGTCAGTACTACGGTATGCGAGCCGGCGTAGGTCTTGACTCCGTGCACGCCGCGCACCTTCTCCATCTTGCCCTTAAAAGCCATAGAACTGCCGTAGCAGTGCACGCTCGTCAGATTCTCGATGCGCAGCGTCTTGAGCTCCATTCCTTCTTCGATGCCCCACTTCTCGTCAATCGTAGGCACTTCGAAGCGGCCGCCGAAGATGATGCCCAGGGCGGTCAGGACGACCACGAGGAACGCCGGCAGCAGACGCCCGATGCCACCGCCCACCGGCTTGGTCACTACTCCGAAGCTGATGGCCTGGCTGGGGCAGGATGCTATACACTCGCCGCAGAGGGTGCAGTCCACGTCGGTCACGATGCCGCCGCTGCCGGGAATGTCGATGTTGTAGGGGCAGTTCTTGCGGCAGGTGTAGCAGCGGCGCGTGCAGCTGTCGTCATCGTAAATCACGTGCAGCAGCTGGAGTTTGGGCTTGCGGTAGAGAATCTCGAGCAGGTAGCCAAGCAGGCAGAAAGCCGCGAGCAGTATCCACCAGGGGAGCACTACGCCCAGGAGGCTGACCGCCCACCAGACAAGCCCGAGACACAGCAGCGGAAGCCAGAAACGGAAGCTGTTGGCTGCTGCGCCCAGCGGGCATATATAGCGGCAGAAGAAGCGCTTGATGAAGAATCCGCCCACTACCACGAGCGCGAGGCTCACTATGCTCATCCAGAGCACGATTTCGCCCTTGAAACCGGTGGCTACCGCATAGTACGGGTCGAACTTGCGGCAAAGCAGCTCGCTGGCCGTGGCCGTGGAATAGAAAATCCAGAAGAGCAGGGCGTACTTGACGAGGCGCAGGGCCTTGTCGGCAAACGAGCCGCTCTTGAATTCCAGCCCGCCGAGACCGAGGCTCTTGCGGATTTTGGTCAGCAGGTCTTCAAGCGTGCCGATGGGGCACAGGTATGCGCAGAACAGCTTTCCGAAGAGGATTACGGCCGCCGCGAGCAGTATGCCCATCAAGATTTGCGATGAACTCATCGAGCAGGGGAGCGAGCCCCTGGTCACATAGGTTGTCAGGGCCTCCAGGCCTCCCAGGGGGCACCACGCCTCCGGGTCGGAAGGCGCGAGTTTAGGGAAAACTTTAGTTGCAAGGGGAGAGAGGAAGAAGATCAACGCTCCCAACACGCCCCACTGAAGGACGTACTTTGGCCAGTTTTTACGAATAGTCGATTTCATAATTGACAAATATAAGAAAAAGGAATCGTTTGTTCAAATACAAATAATTGCTAAATTTGCGTCCGCAAAATTTGTAAATCAATATGTCCAACAGCAAGTTTTCTGTAAAGTATTGTGTGCTTCTGCCCATCGTGCTTATAGTCACAATCCTTCTGTGGGCCCTCCCTACCTCGACATTCGGTATCGCGGACCTTACCCCGGTTCAGCAGCGTATGATCGCAATTTTCGTTTTCGCCGCGCTTATGTGGATGTTTGAAATCATCCCCAACTGGACCACTTCGCTAATCGTAATCGTTGTGATGCTCCTTACGGTATCCAACAAGGGTCTGGCATTTATGTGCCGCCCCGAGGCCGGTACGCTCGTGGACTACAAGAGCATTATGGCGTCTTTTGCCGACCCTGTGGTGATGCTCTTTATGGGCGGTTTCGTGCTCGCAATCGTCGCTTCCAAGTACGGTATGGACGCGGTGATGGCAAAGAGCTTGCTCGGAATTTTCGGCAAGAAGCCCAAGATGGTGCTGCTGGGATTCCTCATCGTCATCGCAATTTTCTCGATGTTTATGAGCAATACGGCCACTGCCGCTATGATGCTCGCCTTCCTCGCCCCCGTGCTCAAGGCACTCCCGGACAATGAAACCGGCAAGGTGGGCCTCGCCCTTTCCATCCCCGTGGCGGCCAACCTCGGCGGTATCGGCACCCCCATCGGTACGCCTCCCAACGCCATCGCCATCGGCGCCCTCGAGAACGCCGGCTACCAGATCGGCTTCGGCCCCTGGATGGCCCGTATGGTGCCTTTCGTGATTGTGATGATACTCCTCGCCTGGGTGCTCCTGCAGCTTTTCTTCCCCTTCAAGTCCGACAAGATCGAGCTAAAGATAGAGGTCAAGGAGACCAAGAAAGACTGGAAGACCTATGTGGCCTGGATCACCTTCTTCGTGACCATCCTCCTCTGGGTCACCGAATCCCTGACCGGCATCAACTCCAATATCGTTGCCCTCATCCCTCTCGCAGTCTATACCTGCACCGGCGTGTTCGGCAAGGATGACATCAAGGAAATCAACTGGAGCGTGCTCTGGCTGGTCGCCGGCGGCTTCGCCCTCGGTACCGGACTCAACAAGACAGGTCTTGCCGCAACGCTCATCAACGCCATCCCGTTCAGCGCAATGAACGTCGTCGTCGTGATGATCATCGCAGGCCTCATCTGCTACTTCCTCTCCAACTTCATCAGCAACTCCGCCACCGCGGCGCTCCTCGTGCCTATCCTCGTGGTCGTCGGTACGGCTATGGCAGATCCTTCGGCCGCCAACAACGCCCAGTTCGTGGCTCTCGGCGGTATGAACGCTATGATTCCGTTCATCGCGGTCTGCGCGTCCCTGGCTATGCTCTTCCCGATTTCCACCCCTCCGAATGCCATCGCATCTTCGACGGGCCTGGTGAAGACTTCCGATATGACCAAGATCGGCATCATCGTGGGTGTCGTGGGCTTCGTGCTCGGATACTTCCTCCTTACTCTGATTTTCCCCTTCCCTCAGGTTTAATTTATGAAAAGAATAATCATCATTGCTGCGGCGCTGCTGGCATCTGCTGCGGCTTTCGCCCAGCAGGAAGCTGAAACTCCTGACTACGGCTACAAAGAGACCGGTTTTGCAAGCAAGCCCAAGGTGGGCGCATACATAATAGGTTCATATAAATACAGCGACCTTGACGGCGCCCACGGCGGTCCCGGTTTCAACGCCCGCCTCATCCGCGCCTATGTGGACGGCAGTATTTTCAACCAGTTCAACTACCGCGTGCAGTTGCAGCTCAACGGTACGAACCCGCACGTAAAGGATTTCTATATCGAGTGGGCCAAGTATAAGTTCTTCTCCGTCAAGGTGGGACAGTTCAAGAGGGCCTTCACTTTCGAGAATCCTATGAATCCCTGGGACGTGGGAGCAGGCGATTTCTCCTTCCTCGTACAGAAGATGGCCGGTATGGGCGACCGCCTCGGCGAAGCCAATATGGGCGGCCGTGACCAGGGTATCCAGATCCAGGGCGACTTCCTTCCCGTCGGCAAGGACAAGCACAACCTCTTCCACTACCAGCTCGGTCTGTACAACGGCCAGGGCATCAACCTCGCCGACGCAGACGGCAAGAAAGACATCATCGGTACCATTCAGGTGCAGCCCATCAGCGGCCTGAAGCTGGGCGTGTTCGGTTGGAAAGGCAACTGGATTGATTCCAAGGGCAATTCTCTCAAGCGTGAGAGGGTGAGCGCCGGCCTGTCGTTTGACCGCCACAACTGGACTCTCCGCGGAGAGTATGCTACCGCCATCGGCGGCGAGAAGGAGCAGAGCGGCCCCGCCGACGCTTTCTACGCCACCCTCGGCGTGCCCGTATGCGACTGGTTCAAGGTATATCTGAAATGGGATGAGTTCCGTGCCGCCGCCACCAAGGAGACGAGCCACGATATGTATTCCTGCATCGCGAACTTCCGCCTGCACAAGAATCTCAACTTCCAGCTCGAGTATCGCCGCCACGACAACAAGTTGCTCCCGAAACCGGGTTACAACGAGTTCTGGATCGAGACTTACATCCGTTTCTAAGACAGTTTTTTCCCGCCTGGCGCCAGGCGGGAAATTTTTTTTTCTGAAAATGTCGCCGGACTCTTGAAAGAATCCGGCTTTTTAGGGTATATTTGTATGTATGACTCCATTCCTGAAACAAGTCGCAAGACATTACTATACCAAGGAGGCTGACATCAGTTCCCTCTGCTTCATTTTCCCCAGCCGGCGTTCGCTCCGCTTCTTCGAGCACTATCTCGGGGAAGAGGTCGCCGCTTCCGGCCGGGGCCCCGTAGTGAGCCCCAGGCTCTTTACGATGAACGATTTCGTCGCCCGCACCACTTCAGAGACCCCTTCGGACAGGATACAGCTCCTGCTGGAACTGTATTCCTGCTACAGGAAGCTGAACCAAAAGGCGGAGCCTCTTGACGACTTCATCTTCTGGGGCGACACCCTCCTCGGGGATTTCGACGATGTCGACAAGTATCTGGTGGATCCCGGTCAGCTGTTCGCCAACGTGTCGGACATAAAGGAGATGCAGGATGACTGGTCTTACCTTACCGAGCCTCAGAGGGAAGCCCTGCAGCGCTTTACGCGCCATTTCCTGACCCCGGGAGCCGTGAAAGAGGGCTTTCTCAGCATCTGGCGGATACTGCTGCCTCTTTATGGCGACTTCCGTCAGGCTCTGCGTGATAAAGGACTGTGCTACGAGGGAATGATGTACAGGGATCTTTGCGACCGGCTTGAGCGGGAGAGCGCCGCAGACATCTTCGCCGCCCGCCACGAGGGCGTCCGGCGTTTCGTGTTCGTGGGCCTCAATGCTCTCAACGAATGCGAGCGGGTGCTGCTCCGCAAGATGCACAAAGCCAGGATGTGCGAGTTCTGCTGGGACTTCCGTTCGGACGCCATACGGGATGCCGACAACAAGTCGTCCGTGTTTCTCGGGACTTTCACCAAGGAATTCCCGAGCGTCTTCGAGCCCGACCCCGAAGGCCTCCCCGATACGGAGTTCAACCTGCTGAGCGTGCCCGGGGGCATAGCCCAGGCAAAGCAGCTCCCCGAAATCCTTGCCCGCTGCGACGCCCATCCCGGTATTGAGACGGCCGTGGTGCTGCCAGACGAGAAGATGCTCCTGCCCGTGCTGAGCACAATCCCCGAGCATATAGACAAGCTTAACGTCACGATGGGCTATCCTATCGACGGCTCGCAGATGTGGGCTCTGCTCAGCGACATCGCGCTGCTCCAGACGCATCTTCGCGAGCGGGAGTCGGACTGGCATTTCTATCACCGGCAGGTGTGGGCCGTGGCCTCCAATGCCATAGTGCGTACGGTGCTTTCAGAAGAAGGCGCCCGTCAGCTCGACGCCATCCGCCGCGAGCGCCGCTACTATATTCCCCAGTCCGCGTTTGCCGGGGACCCGGTGCTCGAGGCCATCTTCCGCCCCGTCGCCACGCGCCCCGAGGCCGACGCTTCGCAGGTGGCCGCTTTGTGCCGCTACCTGCAGAATGTGTTGACCACAGTGGCGCCTCTGCTGAAAAACGTGCCCGGGATGGAGTTGGAGCTGGATTTTGCAAAAGTGTGCCACGAAGCGCTCGGACGGTTGCTGGAGTACGAGCTGCCGCTGCTGAGCATCTCGTTTTTCCGCCTGCTGTCCCAGATACTCTCGTCCTCGACAGTGCCGTTCCAGGGCGAACCGCTGCAGGGCCTGCAGATAATGGGCCCGCTGGAGCTGCGTGCTATGGACTTCGACAACCTTATCATACTTAATTTCAACGAAGGCGTGTTCCCCCGCCGCAGTGTCAGCGCATCGTTCATCCCGCCGGAGCTGCGGCGCGGATTCGGACTTCCGACCTATGAATATCAGGATGCCGTGTGGGCGTATTATTTCTACCGCAGCATCCAGAGGGCGCGGAAGGTCTGGATGGTTTATGATTCCCGCACCGAAGGCCTCAAGGGGGGCGAGCCGAGCCGCTACCTGCGCCAGCTGGAGATGCATTTCGGCGTAAAGGTGCAGCATTTCGAAGCCATAGCGCCCCTGGGCAAGGGCGTGGACGGGGATTCCATCCCCAAGACGCAGGCCCACCTGGATGCGCTGCACGGCGGCAGGCTGTCGGCCAGCTCCGTGAAATCCTACCTTACCTGCCCCGTGAAGTTCTTCTATTCCAAGGTGGAGGCTCTCGAGGCGGAAAAGGAAGTCAGCGAGTCGCTCGATGCCGGTATGCTCGGAAATGTACTGCACAAGACTATGCAGGAACTGTATCCCGAGCGTTGCGAGCTGGATACCGCCCTGCTGGAAGGGCTCCTCAAGGACAAGAAGCGGGTCCGCGGAATCGTGGAAAAGAACATCTGCCAGGAGCTCAAGACCTTTGAAGTGGCGGGCCGCAACCTGGTGTTTGCCGACGTAATCTGCGGCTATGTCGAGGCCGTGCTGAAGGCCGACCTGGAGCAGGTCCGCGAAGGAGGAGCGATACGTATCCTCGGCACGGAGAAGCTTGAGAAGATGGATATAGGCGGCTTCAGCTTCGTGGGTTACATCGACCGCCTGGACAGCCCCTCGAAGGGGACTCTGCGGGTGGTTGATTACAAGACCGGCCGGGTGGAACCGGAAGACCTGTACTTCGACGAGAAGACCGGAAAGGTGCCCCAGATAGGCCTGCAGCTGTATTTGTACAAGCGCCTCGTGGCCGCTTATGCGGCAGGGCGCACCGTCACCGGCGCCATTTACAAGCCGGCCGCCTTGATGGGAGGTGATCCCGTCATCGCGCACGAGCTTGACGAGGAGTACTGCCGCAAGATGGATGCGGAGCTGGACGCCGTGCTCTCGGAGATTTCCGACCTGTCCGTGCCCTGGGTGCGGACGGACAATACTGATGATTGTAAGTGGTGTGATTTCAGAGCTATCTGCGGACGATGAAAATAATCAAGGCAAGTGCGGGTTCGGGCAAGACTTACCGGCTGTCGCACACATACATAGACTACCTTCTCTCTTCGGACGATCCTTTCGCCTACAGGCACCTGCTTGCCGTGACCTTTACCAACAAGGCAACCGCGGAAATGAAGGAGAGGATACTTAAGGACCTCCGGCAGGCGGCTCGGACGGACCCCTGCGCCCGGCACTATCTTGTGCGCATCCTGCACGACTACGGCGCCTTCGGAGTGAGCACCATAGACAGGTTTTTCCAGCAGACCCTGCGCTCTTTTGCCCGCGAGCTTGGCCAGTTCTCGTCCTACCAGGTGGAGCTGGACAAGGATTCGCTTGTGGCCGAGGCTATGGACAGGGTGCTCGACGGCGTGTCGGAGGACAAGCCCGATCTGGTGCGCTGGCTGCGTACCAACGCCCTTGAGCAGATAAGACGCGACGGCCGCTTCCGGCTGGACGACGGGCTGAAGGAGATGGGCGGCCGGCTCAAGAGCGACGAGTACCGTGCTCTGAAGGAGTCCCTGGGCCTGGACGAGCAGAAGGCTTTCTCAAAGGAGAGGCTTGCCGCTATAAGGAAGAAGTGTACCGGCATAATGGCTGCCTTCGAGAAGGAGGCCGCTGCTCTCGGCTTTTCCGTGCCCAAGGGGCAGAGAGTCAAGTATCCTACCGCCAAGAAGGCCCTCTCGGACCCTGAGGTCGCGGAACTCTTCGAGAAGAAATACCCGGTCTATGCCACGGCCTCCATCGTGGACGGCCAGCTTTACGCCCTCGGCGTGGCAAGGGAGTTCGAAGCCGAATTCGACGCCCTGCTGAAAGAAAAGAACGTAATGCCGCTGGACGAGTCCAACAGCTTGCTGAAGAAGATAATAGACGGTTCCGACGCCCCGTTCGTGTATGAGAAGACGGGGACTCGCTATGCCCATTTCCTGCTCGACGAGTTCCAGGATACCTCTCGCCTGCAGTGGGATAATTTCCTGCCGCTGCTGCGGGACGCCGACGCCTCGGGGGATAATCTCATCGTGGGCGACGTCAAGCAGAGCATATACCGGTGGCGCGATTCTGACTGGCGCCTGCTCGGAGGGGAGGTGCAGCGGGAGTTCCCCGGCGCAAGCGTGGAAAACCCCGGGGACAACTGGCGCAGTGCCCGCGAGGTGGTGCGCTTCAACAGCGAGTTTTTCCCTTTTGCAGCAGCGGCGGTGGGCTTGCAGGATATGTATTCCAACGTGGCCCAGACTGCCCGCAGCAGCGAGCCTCAGCCGGGGTGCGTGCGTGTCAGCTTCACTTCCGACCAGGTGCAGGCGGTGCTGGATTCGGTAGCGGAAGTGCGCTCCCGCGGCGCACGCCCCGGCGACATCGCGATTCTGGTGCGCGGGAAGAAAGAAGGCGCACAGCTTGCCGAGGCGCTGATTGCGGAAGGCGTGGACGTGATTTCCGACGACTCACTTGACCTCAAGAGCGCCGTCACGGTGCGCCGTCTGGTCTCGCTGCTGACCTTCTATGAGAATCCGGACAATACAGTCGGCAGCTACCTTGCGCGCTCGATAGGCGTGGAGTACCCTGACCAGTACCACTCTCTGGTGGATTTCTGCGAATGCCTGCTGCGTGAGCTCCGGCGTTACGACCCCGCCACATTCGAGGCTGAGACCTTGTATGTCGGGGCGTTTATGGACCTGCTGCAGGACTGGACACAGAACGGCGGCAATAACCTCCGCGCATTCATTGAGAGCTGGAACGAGCGCACGGACTGCTATATCGGTTCCCCCGAAAACTCCGACGCCGTGCGCATTATGACCGTCCACAAGTCCAAGGGCCTGGAATTCCCCCACGTGATTTTCCCCTACGCCGACAAGGTGGTGCTGTACAAGAGCGTCACCCGCTGGTGCAGCCTCGACGGCGGAGGTACCGACCTCGGCCACGATGCCGACGGCATCTATCCCGTGACTCTAAGCAAGACTACTCTTAACACCCTCTTTGCCCCGGCATACGAGGAGGAGAGGCGCCTGCAGCTCGTGGACAACATCAATATCTTCTACGTGGCGCTGACGCGCGCATCCAAGAGCCTTCATATCATAGCGAAGGAGCCCGCGAAGGGCAAGATTCCCGCTCTCAAGGCAGGGAAGGCCATCGAGTGGAGCAATTTCTCCGAGATGCTCTACGCCTGGTGCGGAGGCTGCTCCGACAAGACTTTCGGCCAGCCTTACGATTTCTCCGCTATGGAGCGCAAGCCCCTCGAAGGAGGCACGCCCCTTGTCTCGCACTGGAATTCCGTTCCGCTGGGCGGCCGCCTCAAGGCCTCCCAGGATGCATCTGATTATTTCGGCGAAGACGGCCACACCGGCTCCGAGGCCTCCGGGCGCCTGCGAGGCATAGAGTTGCACGCCATACTCTCTGCTGCAGACGATCCGGAGCAGCTGCCCGCCAATTTGAATCCCGAAGACAGGCAGATGCTCTACGACAGGATGAAAGCGCACCCGGAGTGGTTCGGGAAGGACGTAAGCTCCCGCAACGAAGTGTCGGTGTTCGGCTCCGACGGCTCGCTCCACAGGCCGGACCGCGTGGTCCGGACAGCCGGGGGCGGCATCGTGATTATCGATTATAAATTCGGTGCCGAGAGGGCTTCCTACCTGCGTCAGGTGGGCCGCTATATGCAGCTTTACCGCGAGCTTGGCTATGCCGACGTGCGTGGCTACGTGTGGTATGTCGCTTCGGACAAAGCAGAGGAAGTCCAAGCTTTTTCGTAATTTTGCAGCGTATGAAAGAATTCGAGATTACCTGCCCGCTGACGCGGGAGCCGAGGCTGAAGGAGATTGAGGCTAAGGCCGGAGGACTGAAATGGGTGCTGCGCAAGCGCTCCGTGGATGCCCGCAAGGAGCCTGTCTGGCGCTACCAATATGAGGCATACGGGCCGGGAGAGGAGGTGCCCGAATACGTACAGGAGCCTTATCTGGATGTGAGTGACGCCCCTGCCGTGCTTGTGGTGGGAGCCGGCCCTGCCGGAATGTTCGCTGCGCTCAAGCTCCTGACGCTGGGCCTGAAGCCCGTGGTGCTGGAAAGGGGCAAAGACGTCCACGCTCGCAAATTCGATATGGCGCGCCTGTCCCGCGAAGGCGTGGTGGATCCGGATTCCAATTATTGCTACGGCGAAGGCGGCGCCGGGGCTTTCTCCGACGGAAAGCTCTATACCCGTTCTTCGAAGCGGGGCGACATCCGCGAAGTGCTGCATCAATTGGTCTCATTCGGCGCTTCGAAGGACATTCTGATTGACGCGCATCCGCACATAGGCTCCGACAAGCTGCCTGCTGTGGTGGAGAATATACGGAAATGTGTCGTGGAGCACGGCGGTGAGTATCATTTCGGCGCCAGGGTGTGTTCGCTTGAGCCGTCCGCTGATGGCTGGAAGGCTTCCTGCGCCGACGGACGCAGCTTCTCCGGCCGCAAAGTTATTCTTGCCACGGGGCATTCGGCCCGCGACATCTATGAAATGCTGCACGCTGACGGTGCGCTTCTGGAGGCCAAGGGATTCGCTCTCGGCGTGCGGGTGGAGCATCCGCAGGAGAAAATCAATTTCCACCAGTACCACGGCCAGTGGAAGCCCGGGATTCCCGCGGCGGAGTACTCATTCGTGGAGCAGGTGGACGGCCGCGGGGTGTTCTCGTTCTGTATGTGCCCCGGAGGCATATTGGTGCCTTCTTCGACCGAACCCGGTACGGTGGTCCTGAACGGAATGTCGAATTCCGGACGCAGCGGTAAGTTCGCCAACGCCGGGGTGGTGGTGCAGATTGAACCCGAGGACGTGCCCGGTGAGGGACCGTTCAAGCTGCTGGATTTCCAGCACGGTGTTGAGAAGCGTATGTTCGACTGGTGCGATGAGCAGCGCTGCAGCGGCCTTAAGGACATAGCGCAGAACCCTATGGCGGCCCCCGCCCAGAGGATGGAGGATTTCTGCCTTGGACGCGTCAGCAAGAAGATGCCGCCTACTTCTTATTTCCCGGGAGTTATCAGCGCGCCGCTGCACGAATTGCTGCCGCCTGTGGTTGCAGGACGCCTGCAGAAAGTGTTCCCGCGGGTCAGGATGAAGGGCTACTTTACCAATGCCGCATTGCTTCTCGGGGTGGAATCCCGCACGTCTTCGCCCGTGCGCATTGTCCGTGACTCGGAGACTCTTGAGGCGCCTTCTATGCCCGGTCTTTATCCTTGCGGAGAGGGCGCAGGTTATTCCGGCGGCATAGTCTCGAGCGCAATAGACGGAATCCGTTGCGCTGTGGCTGCTTCCTCAGGCTTGCTTTAGCGGGGGATTGCGATTTTATAGTTGCGGTGGTCCTTGTTGGTCAGCCGGTCGGAGCGCAGCCAGAGGTTGGCACGCTTCAGTTCGGCGTAGCTGACTCCGTACTGCTCTGCAAAATCTACCAGGCTCTGGATGCTGTCGGAGGTGGTTACAGTTTGCAGGGGAGGAATGTAGGGATAGCGTTCGGGTACGTCGAAGCCGAAGGAAAACGGTTTCTCGAACAGCATTTTTGCGGCGAGGATGCGGTACACGTAGCGGGTGGTTTCTTCCGGAAGCCAGAGGTCTTCGAAGCGGCTGCGTTTCTGCTCTTCTATACGGCGCGCCATTCCGCCCATCCCGCAGTTGTAGCTGGCGGCCACCGTGGTCCAGTCGTGGAAGCGGGAGTATGCGCGGAGGATGAACTTGCAGGCTGCTTCCGTCTCTTTTTCAATGTGATATCGCTCGTCCACCTCGGCGCTGACTTCCAGTCCGAAGTCTTTTGCCGTGGCTTTGGTGAATTGCCATAGTCCGGCCGCTCCGGCCACGGATACTGCTTTCGGCTCGAGGTTGCTCTCGATGACGCAGAGGTACTTGAAGTCTTCCGGTACGCCGTTTGCTTTCAGGACCGGGACTATTTGCGCAAAGAAGCGCATTGACCTTTTCAGCATCAGCGTGGTCGTGGTCTGCATATAGGTGAAGGCCATCAGTTCGCGGTCCATCCGTTCGTATTTTTCGGTGGTGTCGAAGCGTATGGTGTCGCCTGCGAAGACGGCGTATGCGGGTACGGGCGGGGGCGTGGGGTGCAGTTCGCTGCGCTGCCGGGAGTAGATGCTTTGCGCTTCCGCCGGTATCAGGAACAAGATAGCTATCAGAAGTGCGGCGAGATGGGGTATTGGACCCCAGAGCGTCGCTTCGCGACCCCTCCCGCAAGCGGGCCCCTCCCTCTTATGGAGCCGAGGGTGGCTACATCTCTGGGGTCCAACACCCCATCTCGCCCCTTCGCCAGCAGGCTCATCGCCCTTATGGCATCGAGGATGGCTACATCTCTGGGGGCCAATACCCCATCTCGCCCCTTCGCCAGCGGACTCCTCTCCCTTATGGAACTGAAAGTGGCTGCAATTAATATGAGCAACGGATAGTGTCATAGCGAGATTACGCCGCTGCCGAGAAGTTCGGGGGCATCATAAGGGTCAGACGGATCGGGCAGGGCGTGGAAAGCCGCGAACTGCCCGGGGGTGATGCTGCGCTGCGGCTCGTCGAAACAGAGGAACAGCCCGCCCTCGCGCATCAGCAGCAGCGCATCCTGGAGCGGCTGGCGGTAGCGGATACGCGCCCTGCAGCGCCGGCTTTCTCCGGCTTTCATCTCCAGTGCCGGACGAATCCAGTGCACTTCCCCGGGCTCTATCCTCAGCACGCTGCGGAAAAGCCCCTTGTGGTCTTCGCCCTCACCGACGTAGATGCGGTTCCGGGCTATGTCCGTTGCGATTACGAAGAGTGGCCTTGCGTGACCTCCGATGGAGAGACCTTTACGCTGGCCGTTGGTATAGAACTGGGCCCCCTCGTGGCGCCCGGCGATGATTCCGTATGGATTGGCCTTGTAGCGCGTCTTCTTGATATGATGCTTGCCGGACCGGTAGGTTTCGGTCTCAAAGCTTATTCCGCTATAGTCGAATGGCGTCGAGAGCTGCAGCAACTCGCCATCGCTCAGGGTATTCCAGCCTTCGGCCCGGGCTTTCCCGAGCAGGGCGCAGTCGGAGGCATACCTTTCTGACTCCCTGTACCAGGCGTCGAACACCTCCACAACGTCGCCCTCCACGGATTTTAGCTTCTGCTGCAGGAATACCGGCAGGTCCACCTTGCCCACGAAACAGATGCCCTGGGAGTCTTTCTTGTCGGCCGACGGCAGGTCCGCCTCGGCGGCAAGAGAGCGCACCTCGGATTTCAGCATCCCACCGATGGGGAAGAGGGCGCGGGAGAGCTGCTCCTGGTTCAGCTGGCAGAGGAAATAGCTCTGGTCCTTGCCGGGATCGATGCCTTCAAGCAGTTTCCATCGCTTCACCCCGTCCGGGTCGGTGACCTCCTCCTTGCGACAGTAGTGCCCTGTGGCCACCATATCGGCGCCGAGGGCGCGGGCCTTCTTAAGGAAAGCGTCGAATTTGATTTCCCGGTTGCAGAGGACGTCCGGATTGGGAGTGCGCCCCTTCGAGTATTCGTCGAACATATAATCGACGACTCTCTGGCGGTATTCCTTCGAAAGGTCCACGAAATAAAAAGGAATGCCGATCTTGCGCGCCACCAGCTCGGCCACGAACTTGTCTTCCTCCCACTCGCAGTCACCGTGGAGCGTACCTTCGGTATCGTGCCAGTTTTGCATAAACATAGCGAACACGTCATAGCCCTGCCGCTTCAGCAGCAAGGCCGCTACACTGGAATCGACTCCCCCCGAAAGGCCTACACAGACTTTCATCGCAGGTCGGTGACTACCCACTCCTTGCCGAGCGAGGCGGTGTCGAGCCGGAAAGGCCCGCGCTCGCCGGTGGGGGCGGAGGTTTTGATGTCGGTGAGCACGAAAGTCATCTTGACTCCCTGCGCAGGGTCGGAATACACCCCGCTTGCGCTGCTCTCGCCCACGATAAGGTCCTTGACTTTGTCAAGCTGTCCCGTAGGGTCGGCGAGGTAGGATTTTGTCCCGGCTGACTCTTCTATATAGACTTCTTTGGCGGCCGGGTCTATGGTCCAGAGATTCTTGCCGTCGCACCTGTACTCAAGTCCGTTGTCGCTGATTTTGTAGCAGTTGCCGTCAAGCAGCACAGTGCCGCTGTGCTTCACGGGCACGGTGCCGGAGGTGATGGTCAGGCTGTATTCAAAAGTCGCCCGCTTGCCTTGCAGCTTTTTGCGGAAGGCATCGGCGCTGCTCTGGCAGAAAGCCGCCTGGCAGAGCACGGCGAGAACTAAAATCAAAACTGTCCTTTTCATTTCACTAACGAATCCAACAGGCTCTGGAGGCTGTTAAGGTCGGGAATCAGGACCTGACGGGGCTTCGCTCCGTCCTGCGGGCCCACGACCCCGGCGTTCTCCAGCTGTCCCATTACTCTGGCTGCTTTCGCAAATCCCATACCGAGACGGGTCTGGAGGTAGGAAGTAGATGCTTTTTGGGTCGTGACCACGAGCTCGGCGGCTTCGCGGAAGCGTTCGTCAAGGTCTCCGACCTCGCCGCTGCCTCCGCCGCCTTCGCTTTCGGCATCATCGGCCTCGGGCAGGTAGTAAGGTGTGTTGTAGCTCTTCGCGTAGCCGGTCTGCTCGCTGATGGACTCGTTGATACGGTCTATCTCCTCGCCGCTCACGTAGCCGCACTGGATACGCTCCGTGTCGATGCCTGCGGAGAACAGCATATCGCCCTTGCCTATAAGCTTCTCGGCGCCGGGAGCGTCGAGAATGGTCATAGAATCCACCCTTGAGGCCACCCTGAAAGCGATTCGCATAGGGAAGTTGCTCTTGATGAGGCCTGAAATCACGTCCACCGAAGGCCTCTGCGTGGCGAGAATCACGTGGATGCCGGCCGCACGGCCCTTCTGGGCCAGGCGGATGATGGAGTTGGTGATGCTTCGCCCGGCGGCCTTGGCCTCGGGCCCTCCGCCGCTGGTCATCGTGAGGTCGGCATACTCATCGACGACGACTACCAGATACGGCAGGAACCTGTGTCCCTGGTCGGAGCGGAGGTGGTGATTGCGAAATTTGTCGTTGTAGAGGGTGATTTTGTTGACGCCCGCCTTTGAGAGGAGCTCGTAGCGCTCGTCCATCTCGATGCACACGGAGCGCAGTATCTTTTCGGCGTCCTTGGGCTTCTTGACGATGGCGTTGTTCATCTCTTCCTCTTCGTTGGCGGCGGTAGGCAGCACGGCGAGGTAGTGGTGCAGCAGCTGGGCATAGGCGGAGAACTCCACCATCTTCGGGTCGATGAAGACGAACTTCAGCTCCGACGGATGCCGGCTGTAGAGGAGGGAACTCACGATTACGTTGAGTCCCACGGACTTACCCTGCTTCGTGGCGCCGGCTATCAGCAGGTGCGGAGCATCGGCAAGGTCGAACACCTTGACTTTCTGGGTGATGGTGTAGCCTATGGCCACGGGGAGTTCCGCCTTGCTGTGGCGGAAGGCGTCGTCGTTGATGAGCGCCTTGAGCGGCACTATGGAAGCATAGTCGTTGGCCACTTCGATGCCGACGGAATCTTCCAGGGTCACCACGCGCACTCCCTTGGCCCTCAGCGACATAGCAATGTCTTCCTGCAGCTTCTTGATATCCGAAATCTTCACTCCGGGAGCGGGATAGACCTTGTACAGGGTCACGGTGGGGCCGACGATGGCGGTCACGTCGTTGACTTGAATCTTGTAGTTAGCCAGGGCGGCGCGTATCTTGTTGCGGTTGCGCACGAGCTCTTCAGTGGAGACTTCGTGGCGGTTGTTGTCGTGGGCGTCGAGCAGGTCGAGCGACGGCGGGAAATTGAATTTCGGCAGGCCGTCCGGCGGGTCGAGGCGGTTGTTGATGGGCTGGAGGGGCTTCTTAGGCTCTGCGTCGAGAGTGTCGTCCCTCTGGACCGTGATAGGATCCAGGTCGGGATTGCCCTCTTCAGGAACAGCCGCATCGGGCCCCTTGGCGCCGCTCTCAGGCTTTATCTCCTGCACCTTGGGCTCCTCTTCTTCAGGAATTTCATCTTTGACAAAGACGGGCGCGGGAGCCTGCTGCGTCTGATTATCATCTTCTTCTTCGGGCTTTGTCTTTATCCTCTCGCGGCGTATCCTGCTGGGGCGGGGCTCTCCCTCCACGGTGTCGTCTTCACCGTCGCCTTCGCTTTTGGTCCAGAGGCCGGAAAGCCAGCGGTTGAAGCGCCTGGAGCAGAAAAACAGCCACAGGGCTACGAGCAGGATGAGCACTATCGCAGTGATGAATGCACCGAGCACGGTCAGGCTCCAGCCCACCACGGCTTCGCCGCAAGCTCCGCCCAGGCCGCCGCCGAAGGCGTTGCTGAGCCCGGCGATCTTGCCTGCGAAAGCGAAGAACAGGGATGCGATAAACGCCCCGGAAATGGTCAGGAGCACGGTCTTCAGGATCGAACCGGCCCAGCGGCCTGTCAGCAGGCGCACCGATACGGCCACCAGTATCACCAGCAGCGCAAAACTGCCGAGCCCTAGGAAGTCGCACACCAGGAATTTGCCGGTGCGGTAGCCAAGCGTGCCGGCGGCGTTGGCCACCTTCTCGCCCGGCTCAAAACTCATATCCTGCTGCCAGTGAAGCATATATGACACCGAGCCTATGAGCACGAAGAGGGCGAGCGCAGCTACGCACAGGCCTGCTATTTTCACGGCCGAAGCCCGCTGGTTCTCATCCCAGCTACTCAGAATCCGGGGTAACTTCATTTGCGTCTGTTCTTGTTTTTACGGAAACCGTTGCGTCCTCCCTTGGAAGAGCCGCCCACATTGATGCTCATACCGGGGCGGGAGAAATTGACCTCGCCTCCGATTTGCTGGAGCTTGATGCCCTCGGGCACCTTGAGCCTGTAGTCGGAAAGTTTCTCTATGTCCTTGAAAATCGTCTCGTCCGAGACGCTGTCCTTGTTCCAAATAAGGTACTGCTGGCGCATATAAATCGCCAGGCAGCGTATCATCTCGGTCTTTACCTCCGAATCCGGTTCGTCTATCAGCAGGCCGATAATCTTTTCGATGTTGCGGCCGTAATGCGAGGCTTTGATTTTCTCGTCCTTCATAGGGATGGGGACGGGGCGGGTGTGGAGCTCCTCCTCGCTCGGGGCGGGGTAGGGGGCGTCAACGTCCAGGTCGAAGCCGGCTATGATATAGAGGTGGTCCCACAGCTTGTGGTCGAAATTGTCCAGCTGCCGAACCTGGGGGTTAAGCAGCTCCATCACTTTGATTATCGAGCGGGCCTGCGCGCTTCGCTTCTCGCGGTCCGGAATCTCCTTCATCTTTTCTACCATCTTAAGGACATTGCGTCCGTATTCCGGCATCTGAAGCTTCTCTCTCTCGGTGTTGTAATCAAGCCCGATGTTGTTTGTCGTCTCTTGCATATCTTATCTAATAATCTCAAAAAGCAAATATAACTATTTTTATTATCTTTGTAAACTCAAAACATTCGAATATGACCAAATACTTCAAGGTTGCCGAACATATTTTCTCTCTTACGATGACGGACAACTGTTCGTTGTGGCCCAGGCTCAGCCAGTATGACCCCTTCGAGGTCGCAGATTCCGGGCGCGCCCTGCTTTTCGGGATGACGCTTATGACGGAGCCTTTCGACACGTCGGTAGAGAGGAGTCTGGTGTATGACGCCCCCACCGAAGACGGCCAGACCGTGATACGGCTCTTCCGCGAGGCGGGCGGCGGATGGTCTTTCGATATGTCCCCGGACAAGAGCATCGAGTGCCGCTGCCATCTTCGCACCAGCGAGAATTTTTCGCAGGCCAGGCTCTATCTCGACAACCGCCGCGTCGGCGACGCAATGTTCGGCATCAACAATTCTATGATGCTGCTGTATGCGTTCCGGAGCGCCCCGCTCGGCACTTTGGAAATGCACGCCTCTATGACTTCCAACGCCGGCAAGGCCTATTTGTTCCTCGCCAAGAGCGGTACCGGCAAGAGCACGCACAGCAGCCTGTGGCTCAAGCATATACCCGGCTCGGAGCTTATGAACGACGACAACCCCGTAGTGCGGGCCTGGCCTGACGGGCGGGTGATTGCCTACGGTTCACCCTGGAGCGGCAAGACGCCCTGCTACCGCAATGTGGAGGCTCCGGTCGGCGCTTTCGTGCGCATCCGCCGCTGCTCCGTAAACAAGATTACGCCCCTGGGCCTGCTGGAGTCCTATGCCCTGCTGTATTCGTCCAGTTCAGGATTCAAGGCCGACAAGACCATCGCGGACGGGCTGCACGCCACCCTCGAACAGATTGTGACCACCACCCCCTGCTACGTTCTTGACTGCCGGCCGGACGAGGAAGCTGCCAGGGTATGTGCCGCGGAGGTGCTGAAATGAAGACGACCAAGGTAGTGCTCCCCAATGCCGTGATGCTCGGCGAAGTGTCCCGAATGCTTGACGAAGGGCACTCCGTGGTCATTATGACCAAGGGCTCGAGTATGTCTCCCTTCATCCGCGGGGAGCGCGACAGCGTGGAGCTCCTCAAGCTGCCGCAGGTTGAGGTGGGCGACATAGTGCTCTGCCAGCTCAGCCCCGGCCACTATGTGCTGCACCGCGTGCGCGCCATCAAGGACGACAAGGTGCTGCTCAAGGGCGACGGCAACCTGGACGCCACCGAGCGCTGTACCCTCGGGGACGTGTGCGGCACGGCCGTAGCCATACTTCGCCCCGGCGGCCGGAGGATCGACTGCCGCACGGAGCGCTTCAAGCGCAGAAGCCGCCGCTGGGTGTCGGCCCCGCGGATTGTAAGGCGCTATGCTTTAGGAATATACAGAAGGATTAAGATATTATGAAAACAGTTCCCGGATTTACCCTTCGCCCCCTGGGCAAGGAATTCATCATCACGGCAGAGAGCGTGAAGCAGATCAATTTCAACAAGATGATTTCGCTCAACGAATCCGCCGCCTATCTTTGGAAATCGGTTGACGGCAAGGACTTCGGCCCCGAAGACCTTGCTGACCTGCTGGTCGAGAGATATGAAATCGACCGCGAGACCGCACTCAAAGATTCCGAGGCCATAGCCGCCAAGTGGGTTGAGGCCGGTATCGTGACTCCCTGATGCGGCCGTTCCGCACTTGCTACAGGGCTTTGATGCGGACTTTCCGCCCGCATCGCGGCCGCGTGCTCTTCAGCGCCTTGATAGGCCTGGCGGGCGTGGCGGCCTCCCTTAGTTTTGTGTGGCTCAGCAAACGGACAGTCGATATCGCCACCGGGGCGGCTTCCGGCAGCCTTTCACAGGCCGTCTGGATGCTGGTCGGGGTTATGCTTTTCCAGGTAATCTGCCGCGTGGGCGGCCGCTATTGGGAGGGCTATATCGTGGTCCGGGCCCAGAACGAGCTTCGCGCAAAAGAGTTCCGCAAGGTGATGATGAGCACCTGGAGCGGCCGTGACAAGCTCCACAGCGGCGACACAGTGAGCCGGCTCGAAGAGGACATAAGGGTGGTGGTGGACTTCCTTTGCGTCAGTCTCCCCGACATTTTCAGCACTATAGCCCAACTGCTTGCGGCTTCGCTGCTGTTTTTCAAACTCTCTCCGAAACTGGCGTGGATCCTGCTGCTGATAATGCCTGCCGCAGTGCTGTGCAGCAGACTGTTTTTCAGAAAGTTGCGGGCCCTGACGGGAGAGATACGAGCCGGCGACGCCCGAGTGCAGGGACACATCCAGGAGAATATACAGCGGCGCGTAATCGTGCGTATGCTGGGAGCCACCGGCCGCGCGCTGGAGAGCCTCGGGGGACTGCAGGAATATGTGTACGGCAAGACGATGACGCGACTGGGCTACAATGCCGTCTCGCGTGGATTTATGCAGCTGGGGTTTGCTGCCGGCTACGCCCTGGTATTCCTCTGGGGCGTGTACGGCCTTAGAGACGGCACGCTCGGCTATGGTACGATGGTGGCCTTTTTGCAACTGGTCGGCCAGGTGCAGCGCCCCGTCGCCGGCATAGCTTTCCAGGTGCCCGCATTCATCCGTGCCCTGTCTTCGCAGGACCGCCTGATCGACCTCGACGATGCGCCGCAGGAGGAGGAAGGGGACGATATCGTGCTGTCCGGGGCGCCCGGTGTGCGGGTGGAAAATCTTACTTTTGCATACGAGGGTGTGCGTGAGCCAGTGGTGAGGGGGCTGAACTACGATTTCAAGCCCGGCACTATGACTGCAATCGTGGGCTCCACAGGCGCCGGCAAGTCCACTCTGGTGCGCGTTATTATGTCGCTGCTGCCTCCTGACGGGGGCCGTGTGACGCTGTATGAGGATGGCGGCCGGGAGCTGCCTTCAGGCGTGCGCACGCGCTGCAATTTTATGTATGTGCCGCAAGGTAACTCGCTGATGAGCGGTACGATACGTGAGAATCTCCTGCTTGCCCGTCCGGATGCCGCAGAGGATGAAATCCGGGAAGTGCTGCATCTTGCGGCAGCCGATTTCGTGTATGATCTGCAGGACGGGCTGGATACTGTGTGCGCCGAGATTGGCGCCGGCCTCAGCGAGGGGCAGGCCCAGCGCATCGCCATCGCCCGTGCCCTTCTTCGTCCCGGAGGAATTCTGGTGCTGGACGAGGCTACTTCCGCTCTGGATGCCGACACCGAGCTCGAGCTTCTCGAGAGGCTCGGACGGCGTTACCGCGGCACCAAGACCATTCTCTGCATCACGCACCGTCCCGCCGCCACGAGCTACGCGGACAACGTGCTGAAGCTTTAGTCCCCGAACCCTTCGGATTTCCAGATGCCTCCTGATGTAATCAGGCAGGCTTCGATGCCTTCGTGCGAGCTGACCCATTCCTTCGCCGGCCCGGCTCCGATGACCATAAAGTAGGTGGCAAGGGCGTCGGCGTCGGTGGCCGTGGGAGCCACTACGGTAGCGCTGAGCAGGTCGTGCTCCACGGGGCGTCCCGTGCGCGGGTCTATCGTGTGCGCGTACTTGTGCCCGTCCTTGATGTAGTATTTACGGTAGTTGCCCGAGGTCACGATTCCGTGCGCTCCTCCGTCGGAGTGCCAGATGCCGGAGAGCCGTGCCCCCGGGGTGTTGTTGCCGTCTTCGGGCGTGTCGATGCCGATGCTCCATCCCTGCCCGGACGGATTGCACCCTTCGCAGTAGATTTCGCCTATGTCCACAAGCATATCCTTGACGCCTATGGAATGGAGATAGCGGGCCACCACATCGCAGCTGTAGCCCTGGGCTATTGCATTGAAGTTGAGCACTTCCCGCCTGCGGCAGCGCTCCATTGCCTGCCGGATCGCCGCCTCCGAAGGGAGACTGTCCGCCGTGAATCCGAATCCCCAGATGTCGAACAGCGGGCCCGCGGCCGCATCGAACGCGCCTCCTGTCAGCTCGCGGTAGCGCTCGGAAATGGCCTCGATGTCCCGGAACATATCGTTGAGGGGCACGCTCTCGCCAGCGTTGCGCCTGCTCAGCAGCGACTTGCGGTTGTAGCCCGACAGGGTGGTGTCTATGGCGCATAGTATGTCCTCGATGGCGGCCCCGACCTGCTCGCGCGGGACTGTCACCCCGGCGGCGTTGTATCTGACGGTATAGGTCCCTCCCTGTGCGTATCCTCCGATGGTTTCATAGCGCGGGGCGCACCCGTTGCAGGCAAGAAGGATGCAAAAAATGATGGTTATTCTGGTCTTCACGGCAAAGTATTTGCACAAAGTTAGCGGAAATTCGCGTAAAATTGACCATATTTGCAAATTGTAACGAATAAAAGATGAAATTCCGTAACCTTTTCATACTGGCAGTTGCCGCAATCTTGCTGTGCCTCTCTTCTTGCAAGAAGAAAGAGACCGAAAAGACTTATATGGCCGGCACCCTTGCATTCACCAACGATATTCCATATTACGTGATGAGCGGACAGAAGTACGCCCTGTCCGGCTCCGGCATCACTGCTCCCGACGGGACCGCCGTTGCATATTGCTTCAGCAACTCCGCCAATAACAAGCGCGACACCGTATATACGGCCCCCGCTACTGTCGAGTTCACGGTTCCCGACACCCTCGGCACCTTCTCCATAACCTGCACGGCTTTCCCCGTACAGTCCTCCGACAAGTATTATGTCTCGGCTGAGTCCCGGTATTTCGTAATCGTGTCCGACAAGCCGGGCACCGACGAGGGCTCATTGACCGGCTGGGAGATACGTCCCGACGAGGCCGTCGAAAAAATCTACGGCAGGGATTATTATGTGGTCGATGCCGGCGGATTGCAGTGGATCCGCACCAATCTCTGCCGCGTGGACTATGACTCTGCCGGCAAGCACGTGTTCGGCAATGCGTATGCGGACAGCCCTGCTATGCAGAATATCTTCGGCGGATACTATACCTGGGAAGAGGCGCAGAAAGCCTGCCCCGCGGGATGGCGTCTGCCTTCCGAAAAGGATTGGGTGAACCTCCTCAAGAGCTCCGGAGCTCCCGATACCCTCGCTCCGATGCAGTCTTCCCCGAGCGGGGCCGGCAATCTGATGGGGTTCGGAGCCTTCAACGGCGAGACTCTGTGGGAGTATTATCGCGGAGTCAATGTCAAGGACTTGAACATCAGCGCCTTGCCGTTTGGATTCGCTATGATTACTTCCGCCGGATATGATTTTGTAGGCTACAGTGAGTACGCCGCTTTCTGGACCTCCGACCAGTACGAAGGCAAAGGCGTGTACCGCTACATTTATAAGGAAAGCGACGAGGTGTTCGTAGGCACCGCAGACAAGAATTCATTTGCTGCGAACGTACGTTGCGTGCGCTGATTTAAGGAATATGGACGTTTCTGATAGGATTAAGCAGGCAGCAGACCACGTGTTCGAGGTGATGAGCACGCGGGTGAGCCCGGAAGACCTGCAGCGCATCAAGGATGCCTATGAACTCGCATCTGTGGCCCACAGCGGCCAGAAGCGAAATACCGGCGAGCCTTACATAATTCACCCCATTGCCGTGGCGACCATCGCGGCCGAAGAGCTGGAACTTGACGCCAATACCGTCATCGCCGCTTTTCTTCACGACGTCGCGGAAGACACGGAGTACACCGTGGAAGACATCCGGGCCCGCTTCGGCGACGACGTGGCCTTCCTCGTGGATGTGGTGACCAAGCGCAAGAAGCATAACTACGAGTACACCAAGCAGGTGGACAATTACCGCCAAATCCTGGAGTCCGTCCATTACGATGTGCGCGCACTGCTCGTGAAACTGAGCGACCGTCTCCACAATATGCGCACCCTGGACAGTATGCGTCCGGACAAGCAGATGAAAATCGCCGGCGAGACCGACTTCTTCTACGCCCCGCTTGCCGGCCGCCTGGGACTCTACCACGTCAAGACCGAACTTGAGAACCTTTCTTTCCGCTTCCGCTGTCCCAAAGAGTACGAAATGATCGAGCGTCAGCTCGAACTGGACCGCGACCGCACGCTTCCCGCCCTGAGCGAGTTCACTTCCGAAATCAACGATATAATGTCCTCGGCAGGCATCCCGGCCCGCACTCAGGTCCGCTACCGTAAGCCATATAGCATCTGGCGCACGATGCGCGAGACCGGATGCGATTTCTCCAGGGTTGATTTCAAGCATTTCGTCCGCATTATCTATGAGCCTCTGACCAGCTGGGAACGCTCCATATCCAACGAAAAAGATACCAGCCTCTTCATTTATTCCTGCTTGTCGAGCCATTTCCGGGAGCGTCCGGGGAGCGTGGTCAACTATATCGACAACCCCAAGGACAACGGCTACCAGAGCTTCCACGTGCAGATGCTCAACCGCGCGGGCTCCTGGGAGGAGCTGCACATCGCTTCCGAGCGTATGCACCGCAATGCGCGCCTGGGATGCATAGTGGAACGTGGCGAGAGCTGGCTTGAACGCTTCAAGACCGTGCTGCAGAACATCGCCGAGAGCGGCGACGGCTTCAACTTTATGGAGGGCGTCTCGTCTTCCCTCTACAACGAAGACATCCTCGCGTTCACTCCGGGCGGCAAGGGCATTATCCTTCCCAAGGGCGCCACTGCCCTGGACTTCGCATACGAGGTCCACACCGAAATCGGCGACCACGCCAAGTTCGCCCGCATCAACGGCGCCTTGAGCCCTATCAAGACCGAGCTGCACAGAGGCGACTGCGTCGAAATCGGCACCTCCGAAGACGTGGTGCCAAAGCCCGAGTGGCTGGGATACGCCAAGACCTACAAGGCCCGCAAGCGCCTGCACGACCTGCTGCGGCACGGCGCCGACGGACGCCAGTTCAAGATTTGCGATATCTGCACCCCTCTGCCTGGCGAGGAAGTCATAGGCTTTCAGGATGCCGAGGGCGTGGTTACCGTGCACAGCCGCCACTGCCCCGAGGTCATCAAGCTTGCCTCCGAGAAAGGCAACGGCCTGGTGTCGGTGGATTTCAAGCCCGAGGAAAGCCGGCTGTATCCCGTGTGCATACGCATCGTGGCTATAGACCGCTACCACCTGCTGCGCGACATCATCGACTGCTTCGTGGAGCGCCAGCACCTTTCTATGAACCGTCTCCAGACCCACACGGAAGATGAAATCGTCGAGTGCATCATAGATTTCCCGGTACACTCCGTAGATGAGTTGCATCTGACGATGGAGAGCATTTCTACAATCCCCGGGGTGGACGAGGTGCAGCGCGTCAGATAGAAGAAATCGTCTCCAGACAGAATTCCAGCACACGGACCAGCGTCCCGCAGGCCCGGGGCAGCAATTGAGGCTGCGCTCCGGCGGCCTCAAGGACCAGTGACGCTATTGCGCTGACTATAACCAGCTCAGCCAGCGGCAGGGACAGCAGATTGGTAATCAGGAAGTAAAGCGGCAGGCTGCGGAAGTGGTACCACGCCGCCGGCGCCGTGAACAGTTGGCACGAAATGGTAAGCGCCGCCGCTTTCCATACGCGCCGCAGAGGTCCGCCACCTTCGGGGTACCACGCTTCGAGACGCGGATATAGCAGCGTGATTCCGAGCATCGCAAGGTAGGACAGCTGGAAGCCGGGGGAGCTTATGAGCAGCGGGCTGAAACACAGCTGCAGGGTCAGGGCAGTGCACAGGGTGCCGGCAGGGGAGTGCCGCCTGCCGCTCAGCGCCCGCCCGGTCTCGCCTATGAGAATGAACAGGAAGGCCCGCACTATGGAGGGCGACGCGCCAGTGCCCAGGGCATAGAGTCCGCAAAGGATGATTACCGCAGCGGAACCGGCGGTGCGGGCTGGTACGGAATTTCCGAGCGGCAGGAGCAAACGCTTGAGACACAGGTAGATGATGCCGAGATGCAGCCCCGAGAGGGCGAGGATGTGCGAAGCTCCGCTTTCCCGGAAGACCCTGACCGTGTCCCGTGGCAGTTCGTCCCTGATGCCGGTAAGGAGCGCCTTGATGATGGCGCGGCTGTTCTCGCCGGTAAACGGTGTGCGGTCGATCAAGCGTGCGAGTTCCAGCACGGCGTGCGATTTTTCCGGCCGCGGCGGGGGCGGCATCAGGGCGTGCGAGTTCCAGCACAGACATCCCAGAAAGAAGAATGCCGCCATAAGCAGGCCTTTGTCGCGCTTTCCGGAAACGGCGCAGAAGCATAGCAGCGCGACCGCCCCGAGGCTGCTGCCCAGAGCGCCGGCAAAAGGCTCCGCGATGAGGACGGCGGCTGCGGTGCCGGCGGCAAAAGGGAAGGAAAGGAAGACAATTCCGCTAATGTTCTTCATAGTTTATAGTTTAAGCGCTGCAATTTAGACATTATTTACTAAATTTGCAGCATTATGATTATACTTGTAATTAATTGTGGCAGCTCTTCAGTGAAGTATCAGCTTCTGGATATGAAGAGCGATGATGTATATGACATCCTGGCCAAAGGCCTCGTGGAAAAAATCGGTCTTCCCGAAGGCACCATTACCCACCGTCCCACCGGAAAAGAAGGCTTCGTGCGCAATCTTCCCATCCCCGACCACAAAGTCGGAATGAAGTTGGTGCTCGACGCCCTCGTGGATCCCAAGTTCGGCGTGCTGAAGTCTTTCGATGATATCGAGGCTGTAGGCCACCGCATAGTGCAGGGTGCGGATTTCTTCAACGGCAGCGCCCTTGTGGACGATGACGTGCTCAAGAAAATCGAAATCTGCTGCGATTTCGCCCCGCTGCACAATCCGGCCCACCTTCTTGGCATCCACGCCGTCAGCGCCGTGCTCCCCGACGTGCCCCAGGTGGTTACTTTCGACACCGCCTTCCACCAGACGATGGAGCCTTACGCTTATATGTATGCTCTTCCTTGGGAATACTACGAAAAGTATCACGTGCGTCGCTACGGCGCCCACGGCACGAGCCATCAGTATGTCTCGCAGAGGGGCGCAAAGCTTGCCGGACTCGACCTCGGGCACTCCAAGATCATTACCTGCCATATCGGCAACGGCAGTTCCGTGACTGCCATCCGTGACGGCAAGTGCGTCGACACCTCTATGGGTTTCACGCCCCTTGAAGGTATGATTATGGGTACCCGCTGCGGTATCATCGATGCCAATATCATCCCGTACATTATGAAGAAGGAGAACCTGACTCCCGACCAGATGACGGAGATAATGAACAAGAAGAGCGGCTTCCTCGGCCTGAGCGGCGTCAGCTCCGACGCCCGCGATATGAACGCGCTCGCCCTGCAGGGGGACCGCAAGGCCAAGATCGTGCTCAAGAAGCTCACCTTCGACATCGTAAAGCTCGTCGGCGGTTACATTGCCGAGATGAACGGCGTGGACCTTATCATCTTCACCGCCGGCATCGGAGAGCACAATCCCAGGCTGCGCCGCCGCGTGTGCGAGCAGCTCGGCTATATGGGCGTCAAAATCGATGCGGAAGCCAACGAGAAGGCCTCTTCCGAGACCATCATCTCCGCTCCGGACTCGAGCGTGAAGGTGGCCCTGATTCCTACCGACGAGGAGCTCGTGATTGCCCGCGACACAATGAGAATAGTATCAACAATTGAAGAATAAGTTTTATGATCAAGAATTTTAACGACGTATTTGAGACACTGAAAGCCAAAGGCATCTGCAAGCGTATGGTAGTGGCCTGGGGTGTGGACGAGCACTCCATCGAAGCCGCATACAAGGCTGTGGAGAAAGGATTCGTCAGCGTCACTCTCGTGGGCGACAAATCGAAGATTGAAGAGGTCTGCTCAGCCCGCGGCCTGGATATCGCCAAATTCACCGTAGTTGACAACCCCGTGGAGCTCAAGGCTGTCGCGCAGGCAGTGCAGATGGTCCACGACGGCGAGGCCGACGTGCTGATGAAGGGCCTTTGCTCCACCGACAAGTTCCTCCGCGCCATTCTCAACAAAGAGACCGGCCTTCTGCCTCCCAAGGGCTTGCTGAGCCACGTAAGCGTGGTTGAGAACCCCAACTATCACAAGCTTATCTTCTTCAGCGATATGGCAGTGGTGCCTCAGCCCGACTTCCGCCAGAAGGTGAAGATTTCCGGCTTCCTGCTGGGCGTCGCCAAGTCATTCGGCATCCAGGTGCCCAAGATTGCCTTCGTGGCCGCTTCCGAGCAGATGCTGGATTCTATGCCCGCCTGCATCGAGGGCGCTATGCTTGCCAAGATGTGTGACCGCGGACAGATTCCCGGTTGCATCGGCGACGGCCCCCTGGCGCTCGACGTGTGCATCGACAAGGAGTCGGTGGAAATCAAGAAGCTTCGCAGCGAAGTCGCCGGCGACGCCGACTGCCTCCTGTTCCCCAACATCGAATCCGCCAACGTGTTCTGGAAGACCAACAGCAAGCTGTGCAAAGGCGTACGCCAGGCAGGTATGCTCGTGGGCACCACCGCTCCCTGTATCCTTGCCAGCCGTGCCGACAGCGTGGATACCAAGCTCAATTCCATCGCCGAGGCCGTGATGTTCGTGAGCAAGTAATCCGGCTTTTATGCACAATAGAGAAGAAAAGTTAGCCGCCTTCGGGCGGCTTCTTGATATAATGGACGCCCTGCGCGAGAAGTGCCCCTGGAATGCCGAGCAGACGATGTGTAGCATCCGCCGCCTTACGGAGGAAGAAGTGTATGAACTCAGCGACGCAATCCAGAAAGGGGAGCCTTCCTCCATCTCCAAGGAAATAGGGGACCTGATGTATCATATGGTATTCTATGCCAGGATAGGGCAGGAAGAGGGCGAGTTCGATATTGCGGACTGCATCGACAAGGTGTGCGAGAAAATGATTTTCCGCCATCCGCACGTGTTCGGAGATTCAGCTGGGAAGCCTGTGAGCGCCAAGGAGATTGCCGATACCTGGGAACTGGTGAAAGCGAAAGAGAAAGGCGGCAACAAGACCGTTCTGGAAGGAATTCCCGAAGCTATGCCTGCTCTTCTGAAGGCTCTCGCGATGCAGGAAAAGGCCCGCGGGTGCGGCTTTGACTGGGAGCAGCGGGAGGATGTGTGGGATAAGGTTGCGGAGGAAATGGGCGAGGTCCGCGAAGCTTGTTCCGAGGGCTCTCCGGAGCATATGCAGGAGGAGTTCGGTGACCTGCTTTTCGCGGTGCTGAACGCTTCCAGGCTTTATGGGGTCGATCCTGAAGCGGCCTTGAACGGGACTTGCACCAAGTTCCGCAGGCGCTTTACTTATCTAGAGGAACAGACGCTGAAGAAAGGCCGCAAGTTCTCGGATATGACGCTCTCCGAGATGGACGCCATCTGGGACGAAGCCAAAGCTAAAGGACTTTAGCACTATCTCTTTGCCGGCAGGGTGTACCCTGCGGACTACGGCCTACGGCCTATCCCTCCCATCGCAAGCGACGGGCCCCTCCCACTCACGACTGCGTGGGCGCAGACGGTCCGCAGAGTACACCCTGCCGGCAAAAAAAAAGTATCGGATAATCCTTATTCGGCGGGAGTGAAGAAGGAGAAATGTACGCGGCCGTAGTTGCGCTCCTTGACGAAGCACGGGTGGTCCTTGAAGGAGTATTCGCCTCCGTGCTCAAGGATAAAATAGCAGCCGGGGTGCAACAGGTCCCGTGACAGCACCTTGTCCGGGATACTGTCCAGCCCCTCGAGAGCATAGGGCGGATCCGCGAAGACAATGTCGAACTTCTCCTTGCATATCGGCAGGAAATCGAAGACGTTGCTGTGGACCGCAGTGACATTTCCAAGTCCCAGCCGCGCAGCCTCCCGCTTGATGAATGCCGCATTCTCGCGGGCCATTTCTATGCTCCATACGTGCCCGGCGCCGCGGGACGCGAACTCGAAAGCCACGGCGCCGGTGCCTCCGAAAAGGTCCAGCACCTTCAGGTCCTCGAATTCATATTCATTGTCCAGGATGTTGAACAGCCCCTCGCGGGCAAAATCGGTCGTGGGACGGGCCTTGTAACCCATCGGCGGGAAAATGGTCTTGCCCTTGAGCTTGCCTCCGATAATTCTCATAACTTACATTCCACCGACTTGAAATAGCGGTAGAGAGACATTTGCGCTTCTTGGGGAAGAGAGTGCCTGAAGCAGATTGTCGTCACCTCGGGATTCAGCTGCAGAGATTTCAGCGCCAGGAAGATAAAATACTCCGCCGTGGTAAAATCCGGCGCCGGATAAGAATTGGCCATGAGAAGGCTCCTGCCCTGCCCGACGGCGAGGCTCAGCTCCCCGTCCTTCCAGCTGCACAGCAATTTGTTGTATTCCTTGCAGGTGGGCAGCTCCTGCAGGATACTGAAAATCTCCGGTGGGACATCCGCCCCGCCGGAGACATTATATATCAGTACTGCCCCGAACTGGGGGACTTTCTTGGTGAATACCTGATCGGATTCTGCCACGGGAGCAACCTCGGCCAGTGCCTGCCGTGCGGCTGCCGGATCGAAGAAGCCTTCAGGTACAAGAGTAAACACCCGGACTACTCCCAGTTACCGGCGTTGTTGTTAGGTGCGGTCAAGCTGCCCACCTGCAGACCTTCGTACTTGTTCTGGTCCCTACGGTCGGCATCGAGGTTGATCCTGAGCTGGTTGTCCATACCCTTGAGGAGGAGCTTGTAGGGCATCTTGGCCTCGAAGAGGGGCACGGGCACGCCGGACACCATACGGGCCTCGGCATCCATAATCACGGGAGCGCCGCCGGAGAAGGGGATGGTGGCGAGGGAATCGATGCAGAAGTTGTCCCTTCCGAGGAAGAGGGTGTCCTTCACGGGGATTTGCGTTGTTACCGAGAAGACAAGGTTCTTGTCGCCGGCCTCATACATCTCGAGGAGCTTCTCGGGAGTGATCTTGCGGTTGGCTTTCTTGACTTTTTCGGTGTGGGCCCAGGCGATGGAGTCATCGGCGGAACCGATCTGCATCACCACGGCCATTTTGCCGTTCTCGTAGAAATTCTTCAGGGAGTCGATTGTGGAAACGAACTTGCCGTTCACGCTCTTGTAGGCGACCTGAAGGGTCCTGATGTCTTTGAGGCGCTGGATAGCCACCGCTTCACGTTTCTCTTTCTGCTTGTTGAAGTTGACAGGCTTCATAATGCTGCTGTAGATTGCATACACCAGGCCGACGATTCCGATGAAGAGGATAACCTCCAGAACGATCTTTAATGCTTTGTTCATTTTATATTTTCTTATTTGTTTCCAAAGTCGGACAAAGTTATAAAAATGATTTATGAAATGCAATATTATTCTTAAATTTGCATCGTGAACTTTAGTGAAAAAGCCCTGTTGCTGAGCAACTGGATAAAAGAATCAAAGGTCGTTACAACCGTCTGCCACGCCCGTCCCGACGGGGATGCGGCCGGCAGCAGCGTGGCTATGGCCGCGTATCTGGAGCAGAGCCTTTCGAAGGATGCCGCTTCCATATTTCCCGACGCCCTGCCCTCCAATCTCAGCTTCCTGACGGGACGCACCAAGCTGGTGCCCGGCTGGCCCGATACCTCCCTGGCGGAGGAGCGCCTCGCCCGCACCGACCTTCTGGTGTGCCTGGATTTCAACAACTTATCCCGCACCGAAGGGCTGGAAGGCCTGCTCCGGCAATACAAGGGCCGCAAGGTGCTCATCGACCACCACGAAGACCCCCGCACTGAAGAATTCGACCTGTGTTTCAGCGACGCCGGCGTCTCATCGACCTGCGAGCTGCTGTACTCAGTCCTGCTCGAAATGTCGGGCGCTCCGGCCTCGGCGCTGCCGCCCCTTACGGCGGAAGCCCTGATGACCGGTATGACCACGGACACCAACAACTTCGCCAACTCCGTCCACCCCGGCACTCTCAAGATGGCTTCCGAGCTGCTTGCCGCCGGAGTTGACAGGGACGCAATCATCGACCGGCTGTACTTCTGCGAGCGGCCCCAGAGGCTCGCTGCGCAGGGTGAAATGCTCAGCAAGCACCTGCACCTGCTTCCCGAGGGGGGCGCCTGCATAGTGCTGGACTCGGACTTCCTCAGCCGCCACGACCTGCGGGAAGGGGAGACCGAAGGCTTCGTCAATATGCCGCTTGCCATAGAGAACGTACGCCTCTCGGTGTTTGCGCGTGCGGACGGCGACCTTTTCCGCGTGTCGATACGTTCCAAACGCGGTACCTCCGCAAGGCTTCTGGCGAAGACTTATTTCCACGGCGGCGGCCACGAACAGGCCTCCGGCGGCCGCATCCTGATACCGCAGGATGTAGCTTCCGCGGACGAAATCAGACCCTATATAGAACATATTACGGCACGGTTCCTGCAAGAACAAGGCTCCGTCGAACAACAATAAAAATGAGAAGAATTATCATATTCGTTTTTGCCGCCGTCCTCCTTTGGGGATGCGGAAAAACAGTCGAAAGCACCACCAACGAAATCAACAAGCTCTACTTTGATTCCTGGGTGAGCATACAGAAGCAGAAGCATCCGGAATACGTCTGGAAGCAGACCAGCCTGGGCGCCTGGATACTTGAAGACAAAGAAGGGACTGGGGAAGCCCTGGGCGAATTCGACGATTCCCTGTATCTGCGGGTGAACTACACTTATTATGACTTTGACGGCACGATCAGCGCCACCACTTCCGAAAAAGTCTCCCAGCAGCTCGGAGACTACAACGAGACCTATTACTACGGGCCCGAAATCTGGTATGCGAACAGCATCTACGCCGGTCTGGAGGACCTTCTCAAGGGAATGAAGAGGGGCGGCCGCCGCAAGGTGGCGATACCCGGCTGGCTGCAGACCTCCGAGCGCTGCGCGACTCCGGAAGAGTATCTTGCCCTGGCGTCCGACAAGGTGGGCTCGAACTTCATCTGCGACATCGAACTGGTGGATTATTTCCGCTATGTCAACGAGTGGGAGCTTGACTCCATAAGCCGTTATCTGGTGCGCAATTATGCAAGGCATTATGGCACCGACGCAGCCAAGGCCCGCGGCGATTCGGCCGGCGCGCACGGCTTCTACTACATCCGTGACCTGGCGCCCTCCGATACCGTGACGTTCAGGGATACGACAGTGTATATCAACTACATAGGCCGCCTGCTCAATGGCTCCGTCTTCGATACCAACATTCGCGACACGGCTATGTTTCACGGAATTTTCAGCGCGTCCAGGACCTACGGCCCCGTGGCCATCAATTACGGTTCTGTGTGGTCCGACATCACTATGGGCAGCGACTCCGGGGACGTGATCAAGGGCTTTGCAAGGACTCTGTCCGTGATGAAGGCGTACGAGAGAGGTACAGGAATATTCTATTCTCCGCTGGGCTATACGTACAACGGCTCCGGCGGCAAGATACCTCCCTATTCGCCTCTGCGCTTCGATGTGGAAATAGTTGATGAACCCAAGAAATGATGGAGTCAGCAGGCGCCGCTCCGCTTGAGCTGGGTACCGAGAAGATAGGTACGCTACTCCGAAAGTACGCCGTCCCGGGCATAATCGCCCAGACGGCGGCTTCACTTTACAATATGGTGGACAGCATCTACATCGGGCATATCCCCGATGTGGGCTCTTACGCCATTTCCGGACTCGCCGTCACTTTCCCTCTGATGAACATCAGCATCGCCCTCGGAACCCTGGTCGGGGTGGGCGCAATGACGCTGATTTCCATACTGCTGGGGCAGAAGAATTACGAGGCGGCCGGCAAGGTGCTTTCCAACACCCTGACGCTCAATACTATCATCGGCATAGTGTTTACCGTCTTCGCCCTGGCTTTCCTTGATCCCATCCTGTATTTCTTCGGGGCCAGCGAGAACACGATTCCCTTTGCTCGGGACTATATGACCATCATCATCCTGGGCAATACTTTCGCCCATCTGATGCACGGCTTCAACGGTATCATCCGCTGCTCGGGGCATCCCAGGACGGCGATGGGACTTACCCTGTTTACGGTGATATCCAATGCGATACTGGACCCGGTGTTCATTTTCGGCCTCGGTATGGGCATACGGGGCGCCGCCCTTGCCACGGTCCTCTGCCAGATGCTGGCCCTGGGCTACACGCTCTATTTCCTTGCCGACAAGCGTCGCTTCCTGCATTTCAGCAAGCCCGTCTTCAGGCTTGACGGCCCGGTGGCGCGGCGCTCGCTCGCAATCGGCGTGGGGCCGTTCCTTATGAACTGTGCCGCCAGCCTCGTAGCTCTCTTCGTGAACCAGCAGCTGCGCAAGTACGGCGGGGACCTGGCAATTGGCGCGTACGGCATCGTGAACCGCTTCACTATGCTCTTTGCGATGATCTGTATGGGCTTCAACCAGGGCCTGCAGCCCATTGCCGGCTACAATTACGGCGCGAGGCAGTATCACAGGGTGCGCGAAGTCTTCGTGCTCACCGCCAAGTGGGAAGTGCTGGTGACTTCTGTGTGCTTCCTCATTGCCGTGCTCATCCCTGAAGTCGCCGTGCGTATGTTTACCAACGACCCCGAACTCGTGGCGCTTTCGTCGCGCGGCCTGCGGGTGATGAACAGCGGCTTCGCGCTGGTGGGCTTCGGAATGGTGTCCTCGAACCTGTTCCAGTGTCTCGGGATGGTCAAGAAATCCATTTTCCTCTCGCTTTCGCGCCAGCTGCTGTTCCTGCTGCCATTGATCTACACGCTTCCGCTGTGGCTGCAGGAGAAGGGCGTGTGGATCAGTTTCCCTATTTCCGACACCCTCAATGTCATTGTGTCGGCTATAATGATTGTCGGCCTTTTCCGTAAATTCAACCGCCTGCAGGATGGAGACGACTCCTCCGAGCTGGGCGGAGCTTTATAAATATGGACAAACACATCATCATCACGATCGGACGGGAGTTCGGCAGCGGCGGCAAGAGCATAGCCTCCTTGCTGGGCGAGCGCCTCGGAATTCCAGTCTATGACAACGAGCTGATTACCAAGGCCGCCGAGAAAAGCGGGCTCTCCGCCACCGTCTTCAGGGAATCTGACGAGAAGCGCAGCTTCCTTGGCCTGGGCAATATCCTGGGGTCTTTACGCTTCGGGGATTTCGGACGCAATATGCTGAATGACGGCGAGTTGTTCCGTATCCAGAGCGAGACGATAAGGGACCTTGCCGCTTCGGGGGACGCCATCTTCGTGGGACGCGCGTCCGATTACGTGCTCAGGGATATGAAGACTTTCGACATCTTCATCTTCGCCCCTCGCCAGGTACGGGCCCGTACAGTTGCCGCCCGAAAGGGGATTTCCGAAGAAGAGGCCGCGGAACTCGTCTTGAAGCAGGACAAGACCCGCCGGGATTACTACAATCTGTTCACCCTGGGCGACAACTGGGGAGTGGCTTCCAATTACGACCTCTGCCTGGATTCGTCGATAATCGGCTATGAAGCCGCCGCGGACTATATCATAAGCTTCGGCCGCCAGGGGGGACTTATTTGATTTTTCACTATCTTTGTAAGGTAAAAGTAAAGGAATATGATAAACCAGGAACAGGTCAAGGATCTCGAAAATCGTGTGGAAAACCTGCGCAAGTATTTGAAAATAGACGAAAAACGCGCTGAAGTTTCGGAGAAAGAATCCTTGAGCCAGGCTCCCGGTTTCTGGGATGACCCGAAGGCTGCGGAAGTCTTTCTCAAGTGCCTTAATTCCGTAAAGTCCTGGGTTACAGCCTATGACCGCCTCCATTCGCAGGTGGAAGACCTTGGCGTGCTGCTCGAGCTCGACCCTGAAGGGGAAGATTCCGATGCCGCTTATGCCGATGCCCTCAAGGCTGTCGAAGACTTGGAATTCAAGAATATGCTCGGCGCGGAAGGCGACAACCTCGGCGCCGTGCTGACCATCAACTCCGGAGCCGGCGGCACGGAAGCCAACGACTGGAGCGCGATGCTTATGCGTATGTATATGCGCTGGGGCGAGAGGGAAGGCTACAAGATGACCACCACAGAATTCATCGAAGGCGACGAAGCCGGCATCAAGTCCTGCACGATCCAGTTCGAAGGAGAATTCGCCTACGGCTACCTCAAGGCCGAATCGGGAGTCCACCGTCTCGTGCGCATTTCCCCTTTCAACGCCCAGGGCAAGCGCCAGACGACCTTCAGCAGCGTGTTCGTGTATCCTCTGGTGGACGACAGCATCAACATTGAAATCAACCCTTCCGATATCGAATGGGATACTTTCCGCAGCGGCGGCCACGGCGGACAGAACGTCAACAAAGTCGAGACCGGAGTGCGCGTGCGGCACATTCCTACCGGCATTACCGTAGAGAATACCGAGACCCGCAGCCAGCAGGACAACCGCCAGCGGGCGCTGCTGATTCTCAAGTCCCGCCTGTACGACATCGAGCTGAAAAAGCGCCAGGAGAAGCAGGCGGAGCTCGAAGGACAGAAGAAAAAAATCGAGTGGGGAAGTCAGATACGCTCCTACGTGCTGCATCCCTACCGTATGGTGAAGGATCTCCGCACCGGTTATGAGACCGCCGACACGCAGGGCGTCCTGGACGGGGACCTCAATGCTTTTATGAAAGAATTCCTGATGAGCCAGTAGGGACGGGATAGCTTGCATTATGACAGATACAGTAGCAGATTTCATCAATGAGTTGCGCCGTATCCTGCCGGGGAAGCAACTTTATACGGACGTTTTGAGGCGCCTGGCCTGGGGCACCGACGGCAGCTTTTACCGCCTGATTCCCAGGGCTGTCGTGCGCTCTTCTTCCGAGCAGGAGGTGTCCCGCGTACTGCGGGCGGCTTCGCTCTCAGGCACCCCTGTTACCTTCCGGGCCGCCGGCACTTCACTTTCGGGACAGGCAGTCTCCGACAGCGTGCTGCTTGTCGCCGGCAAGAACTGGGAGGGGATGTCTTATGACGAAGCTGACAAGACCGTGACCCTTCAGCCCGGCGTCGTCGGGGCGGAGGTCAACCGCTTCCTATCCCGCTTCGGGCGCCATTTCGGCCCCGACCCCGCAAGCATCGGAAGCTGTATGGTGGGCGGCATTGTGGCCAACAATGCATCCGGAATGAGTTGCGGAGTGCTGTACAACAGTGACCGAATGCTGACCGGCGCCCGTATCATACTGGCGGACGGAACGATAGTGGATACGCTCTCGCAAGAGAGCAGGGAGGCTTTTGCCGCATCCCATCCGGAGATATTGAAGGGGCTGACGGAGCTGCGGGAGAGAGTGCTGTCCGACCCTGCCCTGAAGCGGCTGATTGAATACAAGTACTCAATCAAGAACGTCACCGGACTCAACCTGCTGCCGCTCGTCACATATTCCGACCCTTTCGACATCCTCGCGCACCTGATGGTAGGCTCCGAAGGCACGCTAGGCTTCCTGTCGCTCGTACGGATGAAAACCCTGCCGCTGGCTCCTTACAAGGCTTCGGCGATGTTATACTTCCCCTCGATACGCTCCGCCGCCGAAGCGGTCGTGGCCATTCCGGAGGGAGTCGTTTCCGCTGCCGAACTGCTGGACCGCCGCTCGCTGCTTTCCGTAAACGACCCGATGGCGACAGGCGCCGACACCACGGCCGTGCTTGCCGAGGTCCAGGGGAGCGACCCTGACGAGCTGCACGCCAGGGCGGCTGCCGTCAGCAAGGCCCTCGGGCCTTTCGGAGTGAAGGTCGAGTTTTCCGAAGACCCTGCCGTCTGCGGAGGCTACTGGTCTATTCGCTCCGGCATTTTCCCCACTGTGGGGGCGATGCGCAAAGAAGGTACCACCTGCCTGATTGAAGACGTTGCTTTCCATCTCGAAGACCTGCCGTCCGCAACTGAAGATCTCTCCGCCCTGCTGGACTCTTATGGCTATACGGACAGCTGCATCTACGGTCACGCCCTGGCCGGAAACTTCCATTTCATTATCAACCAGTCGTTCGGAAGCAAGGCCGAGACCGACCGTTATGCGGCAATGATACGCGACGTGGCGGAATTGGTCGTGGGCAAGTATCACGGATCCCTTAAGGCTGAACACGGCACAGGCCGCAATATGGCGCCGTTCGTGGAGTATGAATGGGGAAGCGCCGCCTTCGGCATTATGAAGGAAATCAAGGCTCTGCTCGACCCTCGCGGAATCCTGAATCCCGGAGTCATCTTTAACGACGATCCGGAGTGTTTCGTAAAGAATATCAAGGCCCTGCCGCCTCTCGCCCCGGACGGGCCTGATGCGTACAAGACCATCGACAAATGTATAGAATGCGGATTCTGTGAGGTGAACTGCACCTCCTGCGGTTTCACCCTCAGCTCCCGGACCCGCATCGCCGTGCGCCGCGAAATGGCCCGCCTGCGTTCCGACGGTTCCGACCCGGAAATGCTCGCGATGCTCCAGAAGCAGTACAAGTACTACGGGGACGAGACCTGCGCCGCCGACGGACTCTGCTCCCTGTCCTGTCCTATGGGCATCAATGTGGCCGACCTTACCCACCTGATCCGCGAGGAAGCTGCCACGCCTGCCGCCCGGAAGGTGGGGGGATTCGTGGCCGACCATTTCAGCGGAGCTGCGAAGGGTGTCCGCGCAGTTCTCGCCTTGGCCGATGCGGGCAGGGCGTTAATAGGCCCTGCCGCAATGGGAGCAGTGGGGAAGGGGCTGCACACAGTCCTGGGCCTGCCGCTCTGGACTCCGTCCGTCCCGAAGCCCTACAGGATGAGACCCATAGGACAGGTTTCCGCCCCCGACAAGGTAGTGTATTTTCCCAGCTGCCTTAACCGTATGATGGGGCTTCAGTCAGCTGCCCCCGCAAAGCGTCCGCTGGTGGAAGAAACCGTCTCCTTGCTTCAGAAGGCAGGCTACGAGGCGGTCTTCCCGAAAGATATGGACAGCCTGTGCTGCGGAATGATATGGGAGAGCAAGGGCCAGAATGATGTGGCCGACAAAAAATTGCACGAGCTGGAAATAGCGCTGCTGGAGGCTTCCGAAGGGGGAAAGCTCCCGGTCCTGTGCGACCAGAGTCCCTGCCTGCACCGGATGAAGAAGAGACTCAAGGGTCTGGATCTTTATGAGCCCGCCGGCTTTATATCCAGGTTCCTGGTGCCCAGGCTTGAGTTCACTCCCGACGATGTGCCTGTGCTTGTGCACCTTACTTGTTCTTCCCGGCTTATGGGAGTGGAGAAGGACCTGCTCCGGCTGGCCCGGATGTGTTCGAGCGACGTTCGTGTTCCGGAAGGTGTCGAATGCTGCGGCTTTGCCGGTGACAAAGGTATGACGCACCCGGAGCTCAACGCCTGGAGCCTGCGCAAGCTGCGCGCACAGGCGGAGGGAATTCCTGCCGGTTACTCCAACAGCCGCACCTGCGAAATCGGGCTTGAGACCAACAGCGGCGTGCCATATATGTCCATCGTCTATCTGGTGAATTCACATACCAGGAACAAATGACATCCGCCCGTGCTAAAACAGTCCTTCCGGACTATGACAAGGCGCCCGGCCAAAATCCAGCCCGGCCAAAAAAGATTTGCGCAGGTCGGAGGGATTGGTTAATTTTGTAAGTCATAGAAAACAGAAATACATCAAAAAATGGCAGAATTCAAATACGCGCCGATGTTCCAACTCGGCCCCGACACAACAGAGTATTACAAGATTCCAGGTTCCGAAAAACTGGTGAAAACCACCAAGTTCGGCGGCCACTGCGGCTGCGGAGGCAAGACTGTCCTGGAGGTGAGCCCCGAAGCCCTCACGCTCGTGGCCCAGCAGTCCTTCCACGACTGCCAGTTTATGCTCCGCCGCGCCCACAACGAGCAGGTTGCGGCCATTCTCAAGGACCCTGAAGCCTCCGAAAACGACAAATATGTGGCCCTGCAGTTCCTGCGCAATGCGGAGACCTCCGTCAAGGGAGTCCTGCCTTTCTGCCAGGATACCGGCACAGCCATCATCCACGGAGAGAAAGGCCAGAGGGTCTGGACTGATTTCGAAGATGAAGAGGCCCTGAGCCGCGGCGTGTTCAATACCTACACCCAGGAGAACCTGCGCTACAGCCAGAACGCCCCCCTTGATATGTACAACGAAGTCAACACCCGGTGCAACCTCCCCGCCCAGATCGATATCGAGGCCACAATGGGAGATGAGTACCGTTTCGTTATGGTGGCAAAAGGCGGCGGCAGCGCCAACAAGACCTATTTCTACCCGATGACCAAGGCGACGATACAGAATGAGGGCACCCTCCTTCCTTTCCTTGTGGAGAAGATGAAGAGCCTCGGCACTGCGGCCTGCCCTCCCTACCACATCGCCTTTGTAATCGGCGGCACCAGTGCGGAGAAGAACCTCCTCACCGTCAAGCTCGCCAGTATCAAATACTACGACAGCCTGCCGACCACAGGCGACGAGACCGGCCGCGCCTTCCGCGACATAGACCTTGAGCGCAAGCTCCTTGAAGAATCCGCAAAAATCGGCCTCGGAGCTCAGTTCGGCGGTAAGTATCTTGCACACGACATCCGCGTGATACGTCTCCCGCGCCACGGCGCGAGCTGCCCGATCGGTATGGGAGTGAGCTGTTCGGCGGACCGCAACATCAAGTCTAAAATCAATGCCGACGGCGTGTGGATTGAAAAAATGGACGCCAACCCGTCGGAACTCATTCCTGAAGAGTACAGGCGTCCCGGCGAAGGCCCCAAGGGCGTCGATATCGACCTCGACAAAGGCATCGATGCCGTGCGCGCCGAGCTTTCCAAGTATCCTGTCAGCACCCGCGTCAACCTCAAGGGCACCATTATCGTGGCGAGGGATATCGCCCACGCCAAATTGAAGGCCCGCCTCGACTCCGGAGAGGATCTTCCCCAGTATTTCAAGGACCATCCTATTCTCTATGCCGGTCCCGCCAAGACGCCGGAGGGATTCCCTTGCGGCTCTATGGGCCCCACCACGGCCAACCGTATGGACCCGTACGTCGATGAATTCCAGGCGCACGGCGCCTCTCTGGTGATGATTGCCAAGGGCAATCGTACCCAGGCCGTGACCGACGCCTGCAAGAAGCACGGCGGCTTCTACCTCGGCACCATCGGCGGCGTGGCGGCAGTGCTGTCCCAGAACTGCATCCGCAGCATCGAGTGCGTAGAGTATCCCGAGCTTGGTATGGAGGCGATTTGGAAGATTCGCGTCGAAGATTTCCCCGCTTTCATCCTCGTGGACGACAAGGGTAACGATTTCTTCAAGAAGCTCGGTCTCTAGATGGTAGAAATAATCCAGGTCAACATCTACGGCGACGACAAGCCGGGCCTCACTGCGGCGCTGATGGGAATTCTTTCCCGCTACGACGCCTTCGTGCTGGACATCGGACAGTCGAATATCCATAAGTCGCTGGTGCTTGGCATCCTGTTCCGCACGACTACGGAGCAGTCGGGTTTCATAATGAAGGACCTGCTCTTCGAGGCATCCCGCCTCGGAGTGCAGATCCGCTTCACCCCCATCGAGAGGGATCAGTACGATGCCTGGGTGGCCCGTCAGGGGCGCAACCGCTACATCGTGACCTTGCTCGGCAGGGAAGTGACGGCCTCGGAGATAGCCGAGGTGTCCGGCCTTATTACGCGCTACGGGCTGAATATCGATGCCATCAAGCGCCTCACGGGCCGTATGCCTTTGGAAGGACCTACCGGCAAGTATTGTATAGAGTTGTCCATCCGCGGCCAGCTCAATGCCGACGAGCGCCTGTCGTTCCAGCGGGAACTGATGTCCCGTTCCGGCTCGGGGCTTGACATATCTTTTCAGAAAGACGACATTTACCGCCGTTCCCGCAGGCTTATATGCTTCGATATGGACTCCACGCTCATAGGCACGGAGTGTATCGACGAGCTTGCGGCACGTGCCGGGGTCGGTGATCAGGTGCGGGAGATTACGGCCAGCGCTATGCGGGGCGAAATCGATTTCAAGGAGAGCTTCAGTCGCAGGGTGGCCCTGCTGAAGGGACTTGAGGAGTCGGTGATGGAGGATATTGCCCGCAATCTGCCTTTCAATGAGGGGCTGGAGCGTATGATGCGTATTCTCAAGATGGTGGGCTACAAGACCGCTATCCTTTCAGGCGGATTTACCTATTTCGGACGCTATCTGCAGATGCGCTTCGGCTTCGACTATGTCTATGCCAACGACCTTGAAATAGAGGACGGCAAGCTTACCGGGCGCTATCTCGGAGAGGTCGTGGACGGGGCGAGGAAGGCCGAGCTGCTGCGGCTTCTCTGCCAGGTCGAGGGCATCCACCTCGAGCAGGCGGTGGCTGTGGGCGACGGGGCCAATGACCTCCCTATGCTGGGACTCGCCGGCCTGGGCATCGCCTACCACGCCAAGCCCAAGGTCAAGGCCACGGCCGACCAGAACCTTTCTACGATAGGCCTGGATGGAATCCTATACTTCCTTGGCTTAAAAGATTCCCAGATAGATCCGTAACTGCATTCGCAGTTACGAATCTTCGACTACTATCCCCCTGCACCCCCAGGGGACTGAGGGGCGATCCCCTCAGACTCCCCCAGGTCGCTTCGCTCCGAAGTGCTTAGAGGCGTGCTGCTCTATTTTTGATTTGAACGATACTCGGCGGTGGCGGTGAAGAACACGTCACCGCTTGAGTTTACGGCGGTCTCCATCGAATCCTGGATGACTCCGATGATGAAGCCGATGGCGACGGCCTGCATAGCCACGTCGTTGGAGATTCCGAAGAAGGAGCAGGCCATAGGAATCAGCAGCAGCGAGCCTCCGGCCACTCCTGACGCTCCGCAGGCGCCGAGCGTCGCTATCACGCTGAGAAACAGCGCTGACGCGAAGCTGACCTCTATGCCCAAAGTATTGGCCACGGCAAGCGTCATCACGGTAATGGTGACCGCCGCTCCGTTCATATTTATCGTGGCCCCCAGCGGAATGCTGACAGAATAGAAATCCTCATCCAGCCCGAGCTTCTTGCACAACGCCATATTTATAGGGATGTTGGCGGCGGAGGAGCGGGTGAAAAAGGCGTTGATTCCGCTTTCCCGCAGGCACTGGAACAGCAGGGGATAGGGATTCCTGCCGGTGGTGATGAATGAAATCAAAGGGTTGAAGACCAGCACGCTGATGAGCATACAGCTCACCAGCAGCAGGATAAGCTGTCCGTACACCGTGAAAATCTCCAGCCCGCTTTCCGAGACGGCTCTGAATACGAGGCCCAGGATGCCGAATGGAGCGAACTCGATGACCCACTTGACGGCGAGCGTGACCACGTCGGAGAACTCGGAAACTACTTTAATCGCCGCCTGGCTGCCCGTGGCTTTCAGGGCTATTCCGAGGATGGCGGACCAGAAGAGGATTCCGATGTAGTTGGCCGTAGCTATAGACTGTATGGGGTTGCTTACCATATTGGTCAGCAAGTTCTTGAACACGTCGGCAAGGCCGCCCGGAGCGGAACCGGCAGCGGCGTCGGTGAGGTTGAGGGTGATGGGGAAGAGGAGACTGCCCGCCACAGCCACGGTGGCTGCTACCAGCGTGGCGAGGAGGTATAGGATGATTACGGTGCGGAAGCGCTTGCCGTGCCCGCCCTGCGCCTTGGCAATCGAAGCCATCACCAGCACGGCCACCAGCACCGGCGCGATGGCCTTGAGGGCACCCACGAATACATCTCCGAGTATTCCTATTCCGGTCCATTTCGGGGCGAGAAGCCCCAGCGCGAGACCAATTACGAGACCTACGAGGATGCGGAGCACAAGGCTCACCTCCGTATATTTCTTGACAAGAGAGAACTTTTTAGCCATAACATCCACAAATATAAAGAATATTTGCGGAATCCGGAATCCTTGCTTGGTGCGGGCGGTGGGACTCGAACCCACACGCACAGGGCACAAGATCCTAAGTCTTGCTTGTCTACCATTTCAACACGCCCGCAGACAGGGTGCAAATATACGAAAAAACTATAATATGCTCCCGACTCCCCACAGAATCGAAAGGGCGAAAGTGCTCATCACCAGCAGCGGCAGCATCGGGTCCAGTGCGCGGCCTTCCCGGGTCCAGATGCCGCGAAGGTGGAGGAAAAACAGCGGCAGGGTGAGCACGATAATATAGCGCCAGGGCCTTCCCGGTGCCGAGACTTCCGCTCCGAAAAGCGCCGCCGAGGCTCCTGCGTTGTGGGCCCACAGCAGCGTCCATCCGAGAGCAAGCAGCAGGCTCTGATAGATGCGCGCCCCCTTCTCGCCGAGGCGTATCGCGACTGTGACGCGGTTCTCTGCGTCGGTAGCTGCATCGCGTATGTTATTGACATTCAGCACTCCTATGCTGAAGCACCCGATGGCGCAGGCGGGCAGCAACGAATTCGCCAGCACTGCGGCGAGACCTGCCTGGTGTGAGCAGACATAGCACGCTCCGCAGGTGGACACGAGTCCGAAAAAGATGAACACGAACAGGTCTCCGAGGCCCCGGTAGCCGTATGGGTTGCGCCCCAGTGTGTAATGCATCGCCGCCCAGATTGCCGCGGCGCCGAGAAGCAGCAGGGCGGCTGGCTCCACGGAAAGCAGCGTGCCGAAGGAGCATAGAATCATTCCCAGCCCGCTCAAGCAGCAGGCTGCGACGGTCCCCGCGATGAGCCGTTTCATCTCCGGGATGCTCATATCGCCGTCCTGCAGCGAGTAGTGTATCCCCTGGCGGGCAGCTGTGTCGGTGCCGTGCAGCGTGTCTCCGAGCTCGTTGGAGAGGTTCGAAAGCACCTGGAGCAGCGCGGTGGTCAGAATCAGCAGGATCACTGTGGGCACCGGGTGCACGCAACCGCTGGCCCCGAGGCTGGAAATGCCCACGACGGTGCCGGACAGCGACAAGGGCAGCGTGCGCAGGCGCATCGATTTCAGGCAGGCTTGCAGTGTCATAGCTTCTCCCCGGTGTACATACGGCAGATGCCGAAAGTGAATGCCTTGTGGGTCACGGCGCCGTAGCCGCAACTGCGCATCGTCTCCATCCATTCCGCCTTGCCGGGGAATTTCAGCACTGAAGCGGGCAGGTAGCGGTAGGCTGCTTTGTCGCCCGATATGTTGCCTCCGATAGCAGGCAGCACGCGCTTGAAATAGAGATTGTACGCCCAGCGTGCCGCGGGATTCGCCGGCACCGACAGTTCCAGGATGACGAGGCGTCCGCCCGGGCGCAGCACGCGGAGGAACTCACGCAGCGCCGCCTCCCTGTGCTCGAAATTGCGTATGCCGAATGCAATGGTCACGCGGTCGAAGCTGCCGTCCGCGTACGGCAGGCTCTCGCAGTTTCCCTGTTGCATCTCAATCCGCCCTTGCAGCCCCGCCCGTGCCACTTTTTCACGCATCACGCCAAGCATCCCTTCGGAAAGGTCGACTCCAGTGATAAGCGTTTCGGGGCAGGCGGCGCGCGCCATCGCTATGCTGAGATCGCCAGTGCCGCAGGCTGCGTCAAGTATCCTTTGGGGGGAGTCGGGAGTGATAATCACTTTCAAAGCCTTCCTGCGCCAGCGCTTGTCTATGTCGAGAGAAAGAATGTGGTTCAGACGGTCGTAATCACCGGCTATCGAATCGAACATCTCCTCAATCTTTTCTGCTTTAGGACTGTACATCTGCTGAGATTTTATGCAAAGATACCACAATTTCTTGCGAAAAACCATTATATTTGGGGCTCAATGGATAAGGAACCACATTGGTATGCACTGAGAGTATTCTGGAACCGTGGCGAGCAGGTCAAAGACAGGCTCGACTCTATCGGCGTGGAGTATTATGCCCAGAAAGTGCTGCCTTCCTATATGTTCGTCCACACCACGGAAAAGATGATTTCCGAGATTCGTAACTTCGAGCGTGATAACGAGTTGCGGAGGTTCTTTGTCTATATAGATAAGGCTTACAAGCCCATTGTGGTGCCGGACAAGGAAATGGAAGTCTTCAAAATTGTGACTTCGGCTGCGACGGACGGATTCGAGTTCCTTGGCAATGATCCGTCTATCTACCAGACCGGCGACAAAGTACGGGTTACTGACGGTCCCTTCAAGGGTGCCGAAGGCTATATCAAGCGAATCCGCAAGGACCGCAGGTTAGTGGTGACTATCTCGGGAGTGGCGGCGATCGCTACGTCCTTTATTCCGCCTGAATTACTAGAAAAGATATGAAAATTAAGCATTTGGCAGGTGCCGCGGCGCTTCTTCCGCTGGCGGCTTGTTCGCAAAAAGCTGCTCAGCAGCCAAACATCGTGTTCTTTTTGGTCGATGACTTCGGCTGGGTGGACAGCAGCGTACAGTACGGCGACGAAGTGTATCCCTATAATTTGCGGTACAATACCCCGAATATGCAGCGCCTGAGCGAACGCAGCACCGTGTTCGGCAACGCCTACGCCTGCGCCGTCTCCACGCCCACACGCACCAGCATTATGACCGGTATGAACGCAGCCCACACGCGCATCACCAACTGGACCTCCGCAGTGCGTGACACTCCTTCCGATGCGACGGGAGGCGGTTTCTGGATGGCGGACCACAAGGGCAGCGGCGATGCCGCCGAGGGGGACGTGCTCTCGCGCCCCGACTGGAATCTCAACGGTATCAGTCCCGTGCCCGGCGTGCCTTATACGCAGTACGCCAACTCATTGGTGCAGTACCTCAAAGATGCCGGCTATTATACGGTCCACGTCGGCAAGGCTCACTGGGCATCTGCCGGCACGCCTGGTGTAAACCCCTATAATCACGGTTTCTGCGTCAACATCGCCGGCACGATGGCCGGAATGCCGCGTGACTACAGCGGCTTGCAGAACTACGGCAATACCAAGGAGCGCTGGAACGATTTCGCAGTGCAGAATCTGGTTGAGTACTACGGCACCGACACGCACCTGACCGATGCGCTGACGAGCGAGGCCTTCAAAGCTCTGGACTATCCTATAAAGCACGGTCAGCCGTTCTACCTCTATATGGCCAGTTACGCTACCCATACTCCCATCCAGCCTGACGAGCGCTTCGCGCAGAAGTACCGCGACGCCGGTATGGACGAGGGCCAGGCTGCCTATGCGTCTTTGGTCGAGGGCGTAGACGCCAGCCTCGGAAGGCTTCTCGATTTCCTCGACGAGAAGGGGATAGCCGACAATACCATCATCATTTTTATGACCGACAACGGCGGCAATTCCGAAAACACCCAGAAGGGAGGCATCCCGCACACCCAGAACAAGCCTCTCCGCGAGGGTAAAGGATCGTGCTATGAAGGCGGCATCCGCGTGCCGTTGATGATTTGCTATCCCGGCAAGACTCAGGTCGGTAAGTGCAATGTGCCTGTGATCTGCGAGGATATGTTCCCCACGATTCTGGATATGGCCGGGATACGTGATTGGAAGGCCGAGCAGGACGTTGACGGCCAGAGCATTCTGCCGCTGGTGACCGGGGAGGGCGAAGGCCCCTCGCCCGAGCGCCCGCTGATTTTCCACTATCCCCATAAATGGAAGCCCTACGACCTGGAAGACATCGACTTTCTGAGCGCCGTGCGGGTTGGTGACTGGAAACTGGTGTACCGCATCAAAGAGGGTGCTGTAGCAGGCAACGAAAAGCTCTATCCCGACACCCGCAACACTGCCCGCGAAAAGGCTCTTGAACTGTATAATCTTCGCGAGGATTTAGGCGAGGAGCATAATGTTGCCTCCCAACACCCCGACGTCGTGGAGCGCCTTGCCAAGGTGTTCTCGGACAAGATGCGCGAGTGGGGAGGCGTTATGCCCGTCGTCGTCTCAACCGGCAAGACCGCCCCGCTGCCTGACGAGATTTAACCGTGGGTGGCTGGCAACATATTGCGCGTCAGTACATTACGACTTTTGCTTGCATTGTTTTACGTGCAAGCAAAAGTCGTAATTTGCTGTCTTGTAGCGCTTTGGTCGCCACCGTTTTTATGGCATTTTCCTGCCTTCCGCGAGAGAGTGGACAGTTTGCTCCGCCGTCGGTGGTGTCGCTGACATCTGAAAACGAGGGACGGGAGGCGGTCATGCTTCGCTGCTGCCTGTCGGACGCCCGGGTGGAGTCCTGCGGCTTCATTTACAGCGCAGAAGGAGCTGAGCATAGGGTAGAGTGCACGCTGGAGGAAAAGTCGTTTGATGCCAGGCTTACAGGACTGGTTCAGGGTGTGGTTTATTCCTGGTGTGCCTATTATTCTGCCGGCGGCACTGAACTGAGGTCGGAGCAGGGTGTGTTTCGGCTTACCGCCGACACTGACCCCATCCCGGTTGAGGACCCGGCATTTATGGATTACCTGATTCAGCACTATGACTCGGACGGTAATGGAGAAATAAGCATTGAAGAGGCCGAGGCAATAAAGGAGATCAGAATGGACCCTACAAATGAATACAACCTGCAGTCTCTTTCCGGCATAGAGTATATGCCCAATTTGGAGGTGATTTCTTGCCCCGGGGAGTGGTATTCAACTGATGATAAGACAACCGGCGTGCCAAGAGAGCATTACTATGTCGGCCCTTATAAAGATGTTTGGGACTATGCCTGGGGCCCTATCGGTACATTGAAGTAT
>ONLD01000009.1 GCA_900318565.1 uncultured Bacteroidales bacterium | reverse complement strand
TTGTGGTGCTGCGGGGCAATCCCCGTTCCGACAAATTCACTCTCGTCTGCGCCCACTACGACGGCCTGGGCAAGATAGGCGGGGCCGTGTACCCGGGAGCCGACAGCAACGCCTCCGGCGCAGCCGTGCTTCTGTTTCTTGCCGAAGAGCTGAAGGGGAGCGGCGGCAACTACGTCTTCGCCTTCCTGGATGCCCATTCCGAGGAGCTTGCAGGCGCCGAGGCCCTTGCCGCCAGCTTGCAATACAAGTTCTCTCTTGTTGTGAACCTGGACACGATTGGCTCCATCCTCGCTCCGCCAAACAAGTACCGGCCGGATTTCCTCATAGCCCTGGGCGGCAAGCCTTTCGAGAAACAGCTGGAGAAGGCAAATGAAGGCCCGCGCCTGCGCCTCTACTATGACTACTATCGCAGCAAGAGTTTTACCGACTACTTCTATACTAAGGTCTCCGATCAGGCTCCGTTCCTGCGGAAAGGTATCAAGGCTGTGATGTTTACTTCCGGCATCACTATGAATACCAATAAGATAGAAGATGCGGCGCCGACCCTTGACCTTGCGGTGCTCCGGCGGCGGGCGGAGCTTATACGCAACTGGCTGATGCAGTAATCAGGGTTTTGCCCGGTTTTTGCAGGAAGAAAAGAAAACGATATTATGAAAAGACTTTTATTGATTTTATTGCTTGTTGTGGGCTCGTCCGTGTATGCGGCTGCGCACGACGTGATTCTGAAACTTAACGGTGAGTCTATAAAGGCATTGGTCATCGAGGTCGGCGAGACCAGCGTCAAGTTCAAGAGGATGGACAATCCCAACGGCCCCGTGTATGTGTGCAGCCTGTCTGAAATCCAGTCTATTACCTACGAGAACGGCAAGGTGGAAGAGTACAATGCCCCTTCTCCGGTAGATCAGGTGTACTATGTGGACGACTACAACGTCCGCTACAGAGATATCAAGGATATGTACAGCCCCCGGGATTATGTCAGCCGTGCCGGAGATTACTATTCTCCCGCCGTGGCAGGAGTCACTTCCTGGCTGATTCCGGGCTTGGGACAGTGCATAGACGGAGAATGGGGCAGGGGCCTCGGCATCGTGGCTGCTAACTGCGGCTTTGTCGCACTCGAGTTCACCGAGGCGGCCCTGATGTATTATTATTCCGCGCCGGTGAAGTATTATTCAGATGCACCCGGTGGGTATTCAATCCGTTCTTCCAGTACTGCCGGGACTGCGATTTGTCTTGGCTGCGCCGTGGTGACGGCCCTCAGCCACTTCGCTTTCAATATCTGGAACATCTGCGATGCTGTGAATATCGCCAAGGTAAAGAATATGTATTTCCAGGACCGTGCCGGCGGAGCCGCATCCCTCGACATCCATCTTGAGCCCCAGCTGGCTATGTATCCCGCTCCCGGCGCCTCCGGCTTCCAGCCAGCCGCCGGCCTCAAACTTAGCGTAAGCTTCTGATTCGCATTGCTTTGTCCCCGGCAATACTCTCCAGTGAGAGCGCTGCAAGGGCAAGGCAAGGAGATTATCGATACATAAAAAGGTCGGCCCGGAAATGCGGGCCGACCTTTTTCGGTATGTACAAGACTCTTACTCGGAGAGTTTCTTGTAAGTGTTGTAGCGAATCTTTGCAAACTCCTCGGTCTTGGCGAGCAGTTCGCCGGCGGACTCGGGATAGAGCTTGCTCAGGGAAGCGAAGCGTACCTCGCCCTTGAGGAAGTCCTGGAACTTGGTCCAGTCGGGCTCCTTGGAGTCAAGGCTGAACGGATTCTTGCCTGTCTCCTCGAGGAGCGGGTTGTAGCGATACAGATGCCAGTAACCGCATTCGACTGCAAGTTTCTCCTCCCTCTGGCTCAGGCCCATACCGGCCTTGAGACCGTGGTTGATACAAGGAGCGTATGCAATGATCAGCGAAGGTCCGTCGTAGGCCTCGGCTTCCTTGATGGCGTTGAGGTACTGCACGGGGCTTGCACCCATTGCGACCTGGGCCACATAGACATAGCCGTAGCTCATAGCCATCATACCGAGATCCTTCTTGCGAATCTTCTTGCCGGAGGCTGCGAACTTGGCGATAGCGCCGGCAGGGGTGGCCTTGGATGACTGGCCGCCGGTGTTGGAGTAAACCTCGGTGTCGAGCACCAGGATGTTTACGTTCTCACCGCTGGCAAGTACGTGGTCGAGTCCGCCGAAGCCGATGTCGTAGGAGGCACCGTCGCCGCCGAAGATCCACTGGCTGCGTGCAGGGATGAACTGTTTGAGGGCGAGGAGACTCTTTGAAACATCGCATCCGCAGGCCTCCATCATCGGGACGAGCTTGTCGCAAACCTCGCGGGTGACTGCGTAGTCGCCGCGGTTGTCGAGCCACTTCTGATAGAGCTCCTTCATCTCTGCGGAGCACTTCTCGCACTCCAGACCCTTTTGCATCAGGCGGGCGACCGTCTCGCGGATGCGCTCGCTGCCGAGCCTCATACCCAGACCGAATTCACAGAAGTCCTCGAAGAGGGAGTTCTGCCAGGCGGGGCCGTGGCCCTGGGCGTTGGTGCAGTAAGGAGAAGCGGGGAAGGAAGCACCGTAGATGGAAGAACAGCCGGTAGCGTTGGCAATCATCATATGGTCGCCGAAGAGCTGGGTGATGTTCTTGATGTACGGAGTCTCGCCGCAACCTGCGCAGGCGCCGCTGAACTCGAACAGAGGCTGGGCAAACTGTGCGGCCTTCATATTGGACTTGGGATCGAACGGCTGCTTGTAGCCGATCTTGGAGTTGAGGTAGTCGAAGCAGGCCTGGTCGCCGAGCCTTTCCTGGTAGGAGACCATCTTGAGAGCCTTCTCGGGCTTGGCAAGACACACGTCAACGCAGTTGCCGCAGCCGGTACAGTCGGCCACCGACACGCTGAGGGCGTACTTGTACTGCTTCAGGTTGGCCTTGCCGTCTGCGAGCGGCAGACCGGCGGGCGCTGCAGCTGCTTCCTCGTCGGTCAGCAGGAACGGACGGATGGCGGCGTGGGGACACACGAATGCGCAGGTGTTGCACTGGATACACTTTTCGGCGTCCCAGACGGGCACGTTGACGGCGACTCCGCGCTTCTCGTAGGCGGCGGTGCCATTGGGCATAGTGCCGTCCATCCAGGGCACGAAGGCACTGACGGGGAGGGTGTCGCCGCACTGGGCGTTGACCACGTCGGCGATTTCTTTCACGAAACCGGGAGCAAGCCTCTTGGCGTTCGGGTTGACGAACTTGGCGCTGATGGAAGCCCACTCTGCGGGCACCTTGACCTCGGTGTATTCACCGCCGCGGTCGATAGCGGCATAATTCATATTGACCACGTTCTCGCCCTTCTTGCCGTAGCTCTTCAGGGCGGCATCCTTCATATACTTGACGGCGTCCTCTGCGGGGATGATGCCGGTGATGCGGAAGAATGCGCTCTGGAGGATGGTGTTGGTGCGTCCGCCCAGACCGATTTCAGCGGCTATCTTGGTCGCGTTGATGATGTAGAGGCGGATATGCTTGCGGCCGATGACGGCCTTGGCGTGGTCGGGGATGCGCTTGAGGGTCTCTTCCTCGTCCCAGAGGGAGTTCAGCAGGAGGCTGCCGCCTTCCTTGATGCCCTTGAGCACGTCGTACTTCTCAAGATAAGAAGGCACGTGGCAGGCCACGAAATCGGGGGTGCCCACAAGGTAAGGAGCGCGGATGGGAGCCTTGCCGAAACGGAGGTGCGAGCAGGTGTAGCCGCCGGACTTCTTGGAATCGTAATCGAAATAGGCCTGGCTGTAGAGGTCAGTGTGCGTACCGATGATCTTGATGGTGTTCTTGTTGGCGCCGACGGTGCCGTCTGAGCCGAGACCGTAGAACTTGCATTCGGTGGTGCCGGGCTTCACGATGGAGATTTCCTCCTTCACGGGGAGGCTCTTGAAGGTCACGTCATCGACGATGCCGATGGTGAAGCCGGCCTTGGGGGTGCCGAGGGAGAGGTTCTCATAGACGGCGAGAATCTGTGCGGGAGTCGTATCCTTGGAGGAAAGACCATAACGGCCGCCGATCACCAGGGGGGCGTTCTCCTTGCCCTGGAAGAGGGCCTTCACGTCGAGGAAGAGCGGCTCGCCGAGGGCGCCGGGCTCCTTGGTGCGGTCGAGGACGGCGATTTTGCGCACGCTCTTCGGGAGCACCTTGAGGAAGTATTTCTCCGAGAAAGGACGGTAGAGATGGACGGTCACCAGACCGGCCTTCTTGCCCTGTGCGGCGAGGTAGTCGATGGTCTCGCGGATCGTTTCGGTCACGGAACCCATTGCCACGATGATGCATTCAGCCTCGGGGTCGCCGTAGTACTCGAAGGGACGGTAGCAGCGGCCGGTCAGCTCGCTGATTTCACCCATATAGCGGGCCACGATGTCAGGTACGGCATCGTAGGCCTGGTTGCGGGATTCGACAGCCTGGAAATAGACGTCGCCGTTCTGGGCTGTGCCGCGGGTCACGGGAGCCTCGGGATTGAGGGCGCGGGCGCGGAAATTTTCGAGGGCCTTCTCGCTCACCATTCCGCGGAGAGCGTCCTCGTCGAGGGCCTCGATCTTCTGGATTTCGTGCGAAGTGCGGAAACCGTCAAAGAAGTGCAGGAAGGGAATGCTGGATTTGATGGTGGAGAGATGGGCCACGGCTGCAAGGTCCTGGGCTTCCTGGACAGAGCCGGAAGCGAGCATAGCGAAACCGGTCTGGCGGCAGGCCATAACGTCCTGATGGTCGCCGAAGATGGAAAGGGCGTGCGAAGCGAGGGCGCGGGCCGACACGTGGAACACTGCCGGAAGCATCTCGCCTGCAATCTTGTACATATTCGGAATCATAAGCAGGAGACCCTGGGAGGCGGTGAAGGTGCTGGTGAGAGCACCTGCCTGGAGGGAACCGTGCACGGCGCCGGCGGCGCCTGCTTCGCTCTGCATCTCAGTGACTTTGACAGTCTCGCCCCAGAGGTTCTTCTTGCCCTGGGCTGCCCACTCGTCAATATTTTCCGCCATAGTGGAGGAAGGCGTGATCGGGTAGATAGCAGCGTGCTCGCTGAACAGATAGGCGATGTTGCTGGCTGCCTGGTTGCCGTCACAAGTGATGAATTTCTTTTGTGCCATAAAGTGGTATTGTATTAAGGTGTTATTGGATTCCTTGTATCGTAAGGTCCTCACGGCCTGCCGCAATGCGGCCCACCAGACCCTGCAGGACGCTTCCGGGACCGATTTCGGTGAATTCCGTAGCTCCGTCGGCAAGCATCGCCTTGACGCTTTGGGTCCAGCGCACGGGGCTCGTAAGCTGGAGGAGGAGGTTGTCTTTTATGCGTCCCGGCTCGGTCTCGCCCTGAGCGGTCACGTTCTGGTACACGGGGCAGAGGGGCCTGTGGATTTCGGTGCGGGCAATGGCTTCCGCGAGCTCCTTGCGGGCGGGCTCCATAAGAGGGGAGTGGAATGCTCCGCTCACGGGCAGGGGCAGGGCGCGCTTCGCACCTGCGGCCTTGAGAGCTGCGCAGGCTTCTTTGACGGCCTGCTCTTCTCCGGAGATTACCACCTGTCCGTCGGAGTTGTAGTTGGCTGCGACCACGATGCCCGGGGTCCGGGCGCAAATCGTTTCAATAGTATCGGAGTCCAGCGCGATGATGGCGGCCATTGCGCCAGGCTGCATCTCGCAGCAGCGCTGCATAGCGCCGGCCCGGGCGGCGACAAGCCGAAGGGCATCCTCGAAAGAGACAGCACCGGCGGCCACCAGGGCGCTGAATTCGCCCAGCGAGTGACCGCCGACCATATCGGGAACAGGAAATTCGCTGCATCCGGCCAGGGCGACCGAATGCAGGAATATGGCAGGCTGGGTCACGCGGGTTGCTTTAAGGTCTTCCGCGGAGCCTTCAAACATAATATCCGTAATACGGAATCCGAGGACTTCGTTTGCTCTTTCCATCATCTCCCGGGCTTTGGGATTGCTCTCATAGAGATTCTTTCCCATACCGGAAAACTGGGAGCCTTGTCCAGGGAAAATAAAAGCTCTCTTCATTCGCACAAAATTAAGTATTTTTTATTATTTTTGCAATCCAAATCTTCGCGCCCTTAGTTTAATGGATAGAATTTAGGATTCCGGTTCCTACGATAGGCGTTCGATTCGCCTAGGGCGTACAAAAATCCTGCCGTTTTGCGGCCGGATTTTTTCTTTCTGTCTTTCGAAAAAATTATGTATCTGTATTTTTCGAAAAGATTTTTTTAAAGAAAGATTTTTCTGATTTTTAAAGCCGGGACGGAAGTTTTGGCTTATATTGCCGGCCAAAACTCAATGACTATGAAAAAGATACTTTTGACTTTGATTGCGGCCATCCCCCTGCTGGCCTCCTGCGACACTCTGATGCAGACTTTCGGAAGACAGGGCATTCTCCAGGTTCGATTTGCTTCCGGCACCGTTCCGTTGACCCGCTCGCCGGCATTCCCGGATACCAACGAATTCATATTGACGGTTACCGACGCCAAAGGCAACTATATTTATGATGGCAAATACGGCGCGTCAAAAGACCAGTTCGAGCTTGACGAGGGGACTTATACGGTATCCGCCCGTTCGTGCGATTTCGAGGAGCCGAAGTTCGATCAGCCCCAGTACGGCGACGTGCAAGTCGCATCCATCAAGGCTGGAAAGACTACGGTAGTGACTCTTGCCTGCGTGCAGATGAATGCCGGAATACGCTTGCGTATCGCTCCCGAGTTCCTGACTGCTTTCCCGGGGGCGTCGCTGTTCCTGAAGGCGGCTTCCGGGAAGTTGATGTATGGCTACAGCGAGAAGCGGATTGCGTATTTTATTCCCGGCACGGTGAATCTTGTGATGTCTGAAGGGGGCGAGGACAAGACGCTTTTTACCCGCCGTCTTGAGCCTCAGCAGGTGCTTACTCTCGGCGTCAACGTAGGGGCCGGAGGGGCGGCAAGCGGCGTGCAGGTACAGGTGGATACTACCCGTAACTGGGTGGATGACAACTTTATAATAGGCGGCGGTGGCGGAGGCGGCAAGACGGATGACGCCTATAGCGTGCCTGATGCGAAGGGACACACCGGGGAGCAGGATGTCTGGGTGTACGGATACATCGTGGGAGGGGACCTGTCTTCGAGCAAATGCTCGTTCGAGGCTCCGTTCTCTTCAAGGACGAATCTGGTGCTGGCGGCCAAGTCTTCCTGCCGGGAGAAATCATCCTGCCTTTCCGTCCAGCTGGCCAAAGGGGACATCCGCGATGAACTGAATCTGGTGGACCACCCCGAACTTTTGGGGAAGCAGGTTTTCCTGCGGGGCGACATTGTCGAATCCTATTACGGCATCCCCGGAATCCAGAACATATCTGAATACAAGATAAAATAGGTAAAAAATAGGGATGGTAGGCGCGTTGCGCCCCGTGAATTTTGACAAAAAATTCACGGGGCGCTTGCATCACTGCGAGCACCCCGCTACTTAACCTAAACTTAAACTATGAAAAACTTCGATGCGAATATATATAATTTTTTTTACCCTGCAAAATTATTTTCAATTTTTTTGTCCGGAAGCATCTTTTTGCCTGTATTCCAATGAATTCAAAAAAAATTATACTACCTTTACACACCTTTAGAAAGTGTTTATTTTATGAAACGAGTTATTATTGCCTTATTGGCTGTTTCAGCCCTGGCGCTGTCTTGCAGCAAGTACGAGACCGTGCCCAATGATCCTCTCGGGACCAAAATCTACACCCTTGACAACGGAATGAAAGTTTTTATGTCCGTCAACAAGGAGCAGCCACGTATCCAGACCTACATCGCAGTGAAGGTCGGCAGCAAAAACGACCCTTCCGAGACCACCGGCCTGGCTCACTATTTCGAGCACCTTATGTTTAAGGGTTCCGAGCATTTCGGGACCAAGGATTACGCCGCTGAAAAGCCGCTCCTGGACGAAATCGAGCAGCTCTTCGAGGTGTATCGCAAGACCACGGACCCTGCGGAGCGCGAAAGGCTCTACCACCGTATCGACTCCGTCAGCTACGAGGCATCCAAGATTGCCATCCCCAACGAGTATGACAAGCTTATGTCTATGATTGGCGCCGACGGCACCAACGCCTTCACCAGCGCAGACGAGACGGTCTATGTCGAGGATATCCCTTCCAACCAGATTGACAACTGGGCCCGCATCCAGGCCGACCGTTTCCGCTACGGCGTGATTCGCGGTTTCCATACCGAGCTCGAGACTATCTATGAAGAGAAGAATATGTCCCTGACCCAGGACAACCGCAAGGTCTGGGAAGCCATCGACCAGGCTCTCTACCCCAACCATCCCTATGGCAAGCAGACCACGCTCGGCAGCCAGGAGCATCTGAAGAATCCTTCCATCACCAATGTGAAGAAGTATCACGATGTCTATTACGTGCCCAACAACATAGCCGTCTGCGTGTCCGGCGACTTCAACCCCGACGAGATGGTGGCGGCTCTGGAGAAGTATTTCGGCGACTGGAAGCCCAATCCGGACATCCCCGAGCTGAAGTTCGACCCCGAGCAGCCCATCTCCGCTCCCATCGAGAAGGACGTCTTCGGCAAGGAAGCCGAGAATATAGCCCTTGCCTGGAGGCTCCCCGGCGCTTATGACCTGAAGAATACCGCCGTCGGCGAAATCGCCGGTTCCATCCTCTACAACGGCAAGGCCGGACTTATCGACCTCGACGTGAACCAGCAGCAGAAAGCCCTCTTTATGTATGCAGGCGCCAGCGCCCAGCCCGATTACGGTCAGTTCATCGTGATGGCCAGGCCCAAGCAGGGACAGAGCCTTGACGATCTCCGCGCCCTCGCCCTTGAGGAAGTCGCGAAGCTTGCCGCAGGAGAGTTTGACGAGAGCCTTATCAGCGCGACCATCAATAACATAAAGCTGGGCAAGATGCGTCAGCTCGAGAGCAACAGCGCCCGCGCGATGGCTTATGTCAATGCCTTTATCAACGGTGTGTCCTGGAAGGACGCAGCCCGCGAGATAGAGCGCTACGAGGCCGTGACCAAAGACGATGTCGTGGCCTGGGCCAAGGAATTCATCGGCGGGAACAACTACGCCGTCATCTACAAGCGCCAGGGTGAAGATACCAGCGTGCAGAAGATTTCCGCACCCAAGATTACTCCTATCGTGATGAACCGTGACGCCCAGAGCGAGTTCCTGAAGGAAATCAAGGATATCCCCGTCAAGCCCATCGAGCCCGTGTTCCTGGACTTCAGCAAAGACCTCTCCCGCTTCTCGCTCACTGAAGGCGTGGACGTGCTCTATAAGAAGAACGAAATCAATGACGTGTTCGAGCTTGACTTCGTCTATAACACCGGCACCGAGGAGAATCCCGCTCTCGGCTTGGCATTCGACTATCTGCAGTATCTGGGTACCGCCGACAAGAGCGCCGAGGATATCGCATCCCGTATGTACCAGCTGGCCTGCAGTTACAGCGCAAGGGCAGGCGCCAACCAGTGCACTATTTCCATCAGCGGCCTCAGCGAGAATATGACCGAGGCTCTCGCTATCGTGCGTGAACTTGCGGCTGGCGCCGTCGGTGACGAGAACATCCTCGCCAACCTCAAGGCCGACGAGTTCAAGAGCCGCGCCGATGCCAAGAAGAACCAGCGCAGCTGCTACTCGGCACTTACCAGCTATGCTACCTACGGCCCCGAGTTCATCCGCAAGACCCGCCTGAGCAACGACGCCGTGGCCGCCATTACTTCCGATCAGCTCCTCCAGCTGGTCAAGGACGTGATTGCCAACGGATGCGAAGTAATTTACTACGGACCTATGAGCGAGGCTCAGCTGAAGTCCGCCGTGCCTTTCGAAGGCTCCTTCACACCCCTTCCCGAGCGCTATCCTTCTATGCTCCAGACTCCCGCTCCCAGCGTGATTATGGCTCAGTATGACGCCAAGCAGCTCTACTACATCCAGTATTCCAACCGTGGCGAAGGCCCCGATCCCGCCAGCGAGCCGGTGCGCAGCCTCTACAACGAGTACTTCGGAGGCGGTATGAACAGCGTCGTGTTCCAGGAGATGCGCGAGGCCCGCGGCCTTGCCTACAGCGCCAATGCCCGCCTGCGCAATCCTATCGCCGCCGACGGCAGCTTCTCTTTCCAGGCTTTCATCGCCACCCAGAACGACAAGATGCGTCAGGCTATCGAAGCTTTCGACGACATCATCAACAATATGCCGGAATCCGATGCCGCATTCGCAATCGCAAAGGATGCTATGGAGAGCCGCCTGCGCACCCAGCGCACCACTGGCGCCTCGGTGCTCTGGGCCTACAGGAACTGCCGCCGTATGGGCCTTTCCGAGCCCACTGACAAGGCTGTGTTCGAGGCGCTTCCCGGTCTCACGCTCGCCGATGTCAAGGCCGCTCAGGAGAAATGGGTCAAGGGCCGCACCTACACCTACGCCATCCTCGGCGACATCAAGGATCTGGACGTGAATTACCTCAAGACTCTCGGCCCCGTGAAGACCGTCTCTCTTGAAGACATCTTCGGATACTAGAGTAATTCGTCAGGCATTTCCACAGGGACGCCGGTGCTGCGGACGAGCGGCATACCGGCGTCCCATTTTCTTAGCCTCGCCGACAGTGCACGGGCGAGTTCGCGGACGATTTCGGGGTGGGAAGAAGCTACGTCGTGCTGCTCTCCGAGGTCTTCGGACAGGTTGTAAAGTTCGAGGGCGCGCGTGCGCATACGGTACACCAGTTTCCATTCGCCCTTGCGAATGCTCGACAGGTAGTCTATGTCATCCAGCACGTAGGGCTTCCACTGGTGCGGATAATGAGACACGATAAAGCGCTGCGGGTCGATGCCGGATACGGACGCCGGAATCTCGAACTCGTAGGCTTCTTTCAGGCTGGCGAAATGCTGCTCCGACGCGAGGCGCGAGCCTTTGGTCAGCAGGTCGTAAAGGTCCTGCCCGTCGATTTCCTGCACGGTCTTGTAGCCACTGATGCCGCCCAGGTGCAGCAGGGTGGGGAAGAGGTCCTCGCAGACGACGGGGGTGTTGAGGCGTGTGCCGGGAGCCACTTTCCCCGGCCAGCAGACGAGCATAGGCACGCGCGTGCCGCCTTCGTAGCAGGAGGCCTTGCCCTCGCGCAGCGGCTTGTTCTGGGTATGGGGAATGCCGCCCTTGTTCTTGTTTTCGGAGTTGCCGCCGTTGTCGCCCATAACGATGAGCACGGTGTTCTTTTCGATGCCGCGTTCTTTAAGGAAAGCCCGGATTTCGCCAAGGCTCACGTCAACGCCTTCGACCATCGAAGCGAAGCGCGCCTGCCCTTCGTCCATTCCCGCGTCAAGGTACTTCCGGTAGAAGCGCGGGTCGTCCTGGATGGGGGTGTGGACGGCATACTGGGAGAGGAAAAGGTAGAAGGGCTTCTTCTCCTGCAGAGGGAACTCCAGAGACTTGAGCGCTTCGCGTGTAAGCGCCTGGGTCATATGCGTGCCGGTGCCGTAGTATTCCATAAGGTTGTGGGGCGTAAACGGCACGCCGCGGCCGTCTTTCTTGTTGCCGTAGTTGTCTTCCGAACGATAGCCGCACTTGGAGAATTCCACCACGCCGCCGGCTACGTTGACCACGAAGCCCATATTGTAGGGCGAGCATCCCGGAGTGCCGGCGGTAGCCCAGTGCGCCTTTCCCACGTGGATTGTGAAATAACCGCTGTCTTTCAGCAGCTTAGGATACACAGTCCCGTAGAAGCTGTCTTCTATGTCGTCCTGTGAACCGGGGATTGCAGGATTGACGCCGTTGACGCTCCAGCGAGGCGAGTCCAGGCAGCCTGAGGCAAGCGAATCTACGGTCGCCCAGGGAGAATCGGCGGGAGTAGGGTATGCCGTTTCAGCCCCGCGAAGGCTTCCCAGCGGGTTTGTGACGCCGGTGCGTGCCGAACTGACTCCGGTCAGGATGCTGGTCCTGGTGGGGGAGGACAGCGGGCAGGCGTAGGCATTGGTAAGGATTGCGCCTTCGGCGGCCATCTGCAGGAAATTCGGGGTGTGGTGCCGGCCGTTCTCGGGATAGACTTCAGGGCCGAAAGGCACCTGGGTGTCCATCCAGCCGAAATCATCGACCAGAAAAAAAATGATGTTCGGGCGTTCGTCCGCTTTCTGGCAGGCTGAGAGGGCGGCCAGCGGCAGGCCTATAGAGAGTTTCGCGATACTGTGCTTGTGCATAAGAATTCCGTTATGACGAGTGCAAATATAAACAAAAGTCCGCAGACTAAGCAGCCTGCGGACTTTTGAGAACAAAGCGATTTAATCAGAACTCGAAACCCAGTTTAAGGGCGATACCGTGGACAGCTGTTCCGGGGAGCAGCTGGGCAATATAGCTAAGTCCGGCGATGAAATCGTTTCGAGGCATTCCAACCCTGACTCCCACTGTGGGAGAAAGGTAGATGCCGCTGTAAACACGACTTATGGAGTAACCGGCGTCAAGGTTCCAATATGGGACGACCATCCTTGATTCCTGAGAAATGATATTTCCGCGGAGATCCAGAAAAGCCGGCATATAGAAGACGGGGCCCAAGACTCCGGGAGCTATTCCGGCACCCACTCTGAAAAACTCACCAAAGCGATAGCCTGCAATGAGTTCAGCTCTAATAGTGAATCCTTCCCGGACGAAAATGCCGGGCGTGACCTGCGCGGCGAACCAAAGTCCCTGGTCGAGGCTCGGGAAGTCGATGTATTCGGCCCGTTTGGGCACTTCGGGAAGCTTGTAGTCGGTGTGCTTTGCCTGGCCCATAAGGGAGGCGGGAAGCAGCATCAGCGCGAAGCTGAGCAAAAGCATCATTCTTTTCATAACAATCCGTCTTCTTTAAGTCTTGCGCGAAGCTGGGGTACGAGCACCCTGACGGTGGTACCCACTGTCACGTCGCGGTAGTTGCGGCGGGTGCGGGTGGAACCGGCCCTCTTGTCTTCCATACTGATGTACTTGCGGTATTCGCCGCGGTCCATAAAGAAAATGTCGAAGTAGTCCTGATAACGCTGACGGGCGTTGACCTCGGTCATTATAGGACGCATATTGTAGTCGGTGTTGCCGCGGGTTATACCCTTGAAAAGCACGTCATACACGGCCTGTTTCTTGGCCTGCTCGAGAGCGTCGGTCCTGTTGCGGCCGGTGCCCCACACGCGGAGCGTGAGGCTGCCGTCCATCTCCTTGCTGATGCACTCGGTTTCCTGGGCGAAAGCTCCTGCCGTGAGGAGCAGCGCCATCATTGCGAATATTATCTTTTTCATATCACCACCAGCCGAAACTGTTCATATTGTAGTAGTTGACGGGACGCTTGGCCATAGCCTTGCCGATTTCTCCCATAGCTTCGATTCTTGCTCTCTCGAGGCTGACGGAAGCGTCGAACTGCTTCATAGCGAAACTCCACTCCCTGTTGTCAAGCTCCTTGACGCGGGCGGCGATGGTCTGGGAAAGGACCATACCTCCCTGTACGGCGGAGGAAAGAGGGTGGATCTGTGAGAGATAGCCGGCGGCTTCGTTGGCTCCGCTCCAGCTCTGGTTGGCATTCCACGTGTGGGTGGCCATATTCAGGAGGTATGCACCCTCGATGTCGATTTTCTGCTGGAAAATCTGCTCGGCGGCGCGCATAGCTTTGTCGAAAGCCTCTTTGCACACCTCGGGGACGGTGAAGAGCAGGGCGATGGCCTCGTCATACTTGTCCTGTCCGGCAAGGGCGTTGGCCTCGGAGATGAGGAAGTCGATCTGGGTGTTGTACCACTCGACGATGCGCTTCTTTCCGGTCTCGATGAACTGCTTGACTGCGGGGGTGTCGGCCCTGAGCATCTTGACGGCCTGCATATAGGCCTTGGTCTCGTTGGTGCCTGCTCCCTTGACGGGATCGAGTGCGCAGGTGGCGTAGAGGGTGCCTGTGGCGGCGTCACCTATATACAGCGTAGGAGTCAGGGTCAGGGCCTGCATAGGAGGGGTCGTGGCCGTGACGTCGTGGCTGAGTTCCACCATATTGGCGGTGATGATGAAACGGGGGTCGAAGCTGTCGCCTGCGAGGCCGTTCTTGGTGACGATCTGGGTCAGTTTGTTGAGCACAACGTTGGATGCTGCCGGGGGAATGAAACTGTTTTCCAGGATGACGGGAGTAAGGGCGATGCGGCCCTTGTCGTCCATCTTGCCTTCATTGTTCTGGGCAAATGACAGCACGCAGACGCCCGCAAGCAGAATACTGGCAATTATCTTTTTCATAAGCATTCACTATTTGTCGCCGATGGTAATCCAGACGTCACCGAGACCTCTGGGGGCGGAACCGACGGTCAGTTTGTAAGGAGCTTTCTTGAGCATACGGACGAGCGGCTTGACGAAGGCTTCGGCGTCGATGGCCACGTCGCGGCCGTTCATATTCTGGGCGTAGAGAGGGATGCGCACCTGGTTGAAACGCAGGCGGTTGGCGGACTTGGCGGCAGTCGTGAAACGGCCTTCCACTGTATTGTCGGCCATCCAGGCTTCGATGATTTCGGCGAGCTCGTACTCTTCTCCATTAACTTCATACTCCTCCTCGAAATCGACGGGGCAGTTGTTGTAGCGGAGAAGGGTGACGGAAATCTCGCGTCCGTTGGCGAACAGGTCGTCGAAGTAGTGCTGCAGGCCGCTGAGGAAATTGTCCTTGAAGCTGAGCACGCACTCCTCAAGCAGGGAAGTCAAGGGCACGTTGGCTGCCGTGCTGGCGCCGGTGTTGCCGGAGATGATCTTGGAGGAGTAGGCGTCGATTGCCTGGAGATTGAAAGTGACCTGCTTCTGGGGGCCGATGCGGTGCACATCGTAGTCAAGGTCGAGGATGATGTCAGCCTTGGCGCTCCTGCGGAGCCTCTCGAGAGGAGTCTCGTCCACTTCAGCGCCGGAGTTCTTGCCGGTCATCATAGCGAGCTCGGCGTCCTCGGTCTGGAGGCGCTTGAGCTCCTGTTCGAGGCTCTGGATGGGGAAGTCGTTCTTGGCCATAAAATCAGCCATCGCGGCGACGAGGGTGCGGATGTCCGCATTTTCCTTCATAGCCCTCGAATAGTCGGGGGAGGAAACGGTCTGGCCCATTGCGTTGGCCTGCTGGACATAGCCGTAACGCTCACAGAAAGCGTCGGCGGGTACGACCATAATGGTCGGTTTCTTAGCCTGTGACCAGCCGACAAACTGGAAGGCGAGCAGCAGTGCTGCGATTACGATTGTTTTTTTCATATCCTAAAAACCGGAGCTGAGTTTACGTGCGATGCCGTCGGCCTCGAGCTTGCGCTTGAGGTTGTCATACATCACCTGGACGTAGATGCCGACCTTGTAGCCGCCCTTGACCTTGCGCCTGTCGGTGCCGGAGGGGACTCCGTCGGTGGTCATACTGACATAGGCGAGGTAAGGACCGCCGGGGGCGAAGAAAGTGTTGAAATAGTCCTCGTGGGAGGCGAGAGTGTCGGGGTTGGGGCAGATGGGAGGCGTACTCATAGCGGTGGAGTTGCCGGGGATGCCCCTGAAGATACAAGCGTGTACGGCGTTCTCCTTTGCGGCCATAGTGGCTGCATCGACAGTCTTGCCGAAGCCCCAGACCTTGACGAACTTGGTACCGTCCACACCGACTTTTTCAGTGGTGATTTCGTAGTTGTCCCAGCTCTTGAAGGACTTTCTGCGGTCCTTGCTCTGGGCGCTGGCACTCACTGCCGAGAATGTCATCAGCAGGGTGAGCGCGATCATAATTGTTTTTCTCATATCTTGCTGTTGAATTAGAATGTCCATTTCAAACCGGCCTGCAGACCGAAGCCGCTCTTGTGGCCGACAGTTTCGTTATAAAGCTTGTACAGGCTGCCCTGGATGAACTCGGGGTTCCAGTCCACGAACGCCTTGACGAACACTTGCAAGGGGTATGCCACATTTACAGCGGCCCTCACGCCGGGCTCCAGCACCAGGGCGGATTCGCGTACGAAGCGGTCTTTGCTGTTGTCGGTGCTCGAGTAACCGATGTGGTCCATACCTATCATAGCGTAAGGCATCACTTCGAAGAAGCGGCTCAGGTGCAGGCCGTAGCCGTAGCCTATGCCGAAGAAGAGGGGAACGTATTTGGCTTGCTTGAGGTCTAAGGACCCGCTGAAGAGGGCGTAAGACATTGAGCCGCCGGTCTTTACATCCATCAGGAAATCAATATCCACGGCCAGGGCGAGTTTGCCCATCGAGCCGGTCTTGATACCTGCCATAACGCCGAGGCCGAGGTCGTTGGACTGTTTGATGGTCCAGCCTTCATCGATGTTGGCAAGGCCCGATATCTGGTAGAATTCCGAAGGTTCGGTCTCGCCGATGGACATACCGGTGTTGCTGGAGACCTCGGTAGCTCTGAGGAATCCGCGGGGCACGGACACCAGGTTGCCGTTGTTGTCTTCACGATAAGAATACGCGCGATAGCGGTCTCCGTTCTTCAGGCCTTCCTTCGTGCCTATCTTGGCCCTCAGGGGGCGGCGGGCGCTTACGGTCACGGCGACTTCCCAGTCGGAAATCTGGTTCTCAAGGCCGGTAATCAGGCCGCTGAGGCATTCGGCTGCCGCATCTTCGACCGTGGAAGAAGTGGCGGACGTGGAAGCGGAGGCCACGGGCACGAGGCCGATTGCGAGGTTGTTGAAGGCGCTGATTTTTGCGGCGCGGGTCGCCTCGTCGTCTTCGTCGTAAATCCAGCACTTCTCGTAGAAGTCATAGAGCGAACTCTCGTCGAGATCCAGCTTGTAGGCATAGGCCCTGGCATTGGTGCTCCAGTACACTTTGCCTCGCTTGTCTGTCTCACGCTCGATCTTGTAGAAATCGTTTACCACGACATAGCTCGCGGCCACGAGCTTCTGGCCCAGGTCGCCGAGAGCGTCTTCGCCCACACGGGCGGCGCGTGCGTTGATGACGTCCTGGTCCTTGGCGTCGTAGTTGCCGCGGTAACGGACGGTCTTGTCGTTCATCATACCCTTGGAGTCGCGGTTGAAAATCGATGCGAGGATTTCCTTTGCGAATCCGACGCCGCCGACGACCCCGTCAACTTCGCTCTGATAGACTGCCTCTGAACGCAGCTTGCTGATGCGAAGGGTCTTGGTGTTGATGCGGTTGATGTCGAATTTTTCTCCGGGGGAGAAGGATGCAACGGCGCTTGTCGTGGCGGAGTCGTAGCTGTCTCCGCGCTGGATGGCTACCATCGAGACGCTGTTGCGGTTGTAGTCGGAGGTGACTACCTGCTTGATTTTTTCCTGGGCGGTCATAGAACAGCACAGGATTGCCGCAGTGGCGGTTAAAATGAGTCTTTTCAGCATAGGTTATGATTGTTTTGTTGTTATAATCGGCACTGCCGTCATCTTGTATCCCAGCCTGTGGAGCTCCACGCCGGCGCCGAGCCGGAACATCACTCCGCAGATGCGTGCGATGGCCCAGAAGCCGTCTTCGGTCCAGGTCTCTATGCCCTCGTGGCGCATAAGTCCCATAGCGGCAAGCGCGCAGCTGTCGAAGGCTCCGGAGACTTTCTTTGCGAATTCGGGGGTCAGGCGGAGGAACGGTCCGAGGATGTATTCGTCCAGGTCGTCCCAGCCGCGGGGGCCGTAGTAGGACGTGTAGTCGTCATTTTTGTGGGCCTGCCAGTCCAGGTCCCAGTTATGCGCCACTCCCATACCGAGAAACGCCGCCCAGGCGAGGGCCGCTTCGGGATACTGGTTGAAGTTCTCCACGGCATCGGCTATATATGGCTTGGCGTAGCGCGCCCAGGCTTCCTCCAGGTCAGGGGTGGAGGGCAGTCTATCAGGGCACAAACCTTCGCCGTGGCATAATTTCACGAGGCCGTCCCGCAGGATATCTTCGAATCGGTCAAGTCTTTTAGCGTCCATTATTTCACAAATATAATAAAAAATGTTAATTTTGTAATATGACAGAGCACATTGTAATAATGGCGGGAGGGGTCGGGAGCCGGCTCTATCCGCTCAGCACCCCCGAACATCCCAAGCAGTTCATCGACCTTCTGGGTTGCGGAAAGACTTTGATACAACTGACATACGAACGATTCCTTGCATTGAATCCCGAAGCCCGGTTCTGGGTGGTGACAAGCGCTTCCTACACGCATTTTGTCCGCGAGCAGCTTCCCGCGATACCGGAAGAACAGATTATCGCCGAGCCTGCCGCCCGCAATACCGCCCCCTGCATTGCGCTTGCCTGTTGGAAGATCAAGCAGCGCTACCCCGAGGCCAACATAGTCGTCACCCCGGCCGACGCATACGTGCCTGACATAAGTGCATTCGCATCCACGCTCCGCACCGCTCTCGACTTTACCCGCAGCGGAGGCGCCATCGTGTGCGTGGGCATCAAGCCGGATTCGCCTCATACCGGTTACGGCTACATCGAGGCCGGAGCGGGGGAGGGCGTCGTCAAAGTGAACTCATTCAAGGAGAAACCCAGCCTCGAGGTGGCTGAGCAGTATCTTGCCAAAGGGACTTATTGGTGGAATGCCGGCATCTTCGTATGGCGCATCGATACCATTGAGGCGGAGCTGCGCCGTTTCGCCCCTCAGATTTGCTCGGTGATGGACCGGATAGCTCCGTCGCTTTACGGGGAGGGGGAATCGGCGGCTCTCGAAGAGCTGTTCCCGCAGTGCGAAAAAATCAGCATAGACTATGCTGTGATGGAGAAATCGTCTGATGTGTACGCAGTTGCCGCGGATTGGCGGTGGAGCGACCTTGGCTCGTTCGAGGCCATTGAAAAAATAACCGGACGGGACCCTCGAAAAAGTTATTAAAAAATTTTGCAATTTTCGGAAAAGGTTATATCTTTGCAGTCCCAAACACAGAGGAGGACTCGTTAGCTCAGTTGGTAGAGCATCACACTTTTAATGTGGGGGTCTCGGGTTCGAGCCCCGAACGGGTCACAAATTGAAATATAAAAATGCTTCCTTAGCTCAGTTGGTAGAGCACCTGACTCTTAATCAGGGTGTCTAGGGTTCGAGCCCCTAAGGGAGCACTTTTTTTTTGAGGGCTTAGCTCAGTTGGTTTAGAGCGCCTGCTTGACAGGCAGGAGGTCATCAGTTCAAATCTGATAGTTCTCACGCAAAAAGAGTCCGCAGTTTTGCTGCGGACTCTTTTTGCGTTTGACGGAGGCTATCTTTCTGCCTTAAGCATCTCAGCCACTGCGGCTTCGAGCTGCGGGTCCTCGCCGCGGAGCAGGGCTTCAGGGGAGTTGTCCACGCGGATGTCAGGGTCAATCTGGCGGTTCTCCATATAGCGCTGCTCAGACTCTATCCAGCCGCCGACCTGCGGGATGCCGAAGACGAGCCGGGGATTGATCTGGGTCTCCCACCACACTGCCGTCATAGTGCCGGGCACGGGCATACCGATGAGCTTACCGATCTGAAGGGTCTTGTAGGCATACGGGAAGCCGGAGGCATCGGAATAGCAGTCTTCGCACACAAGCACGCAGGACGGCTTGGTCCACTTGCTGTAGGGCTCGGTGCCGATATACTGCCCGCGGGGCCTCCACTCCACATAGGCCTTGCCGCCGAGGAAGGTCACCAGGTCGTCGTGCAGCCATCCGCCGCCGTTGTGGCGGGTATCGACGATGAGGGCCTCGCAGCCCCTGTACTTGCCGAGCGCCTTGGAATAGACCTCGCGGAACGACTGTGAATCCATACCTTTCACGTGCACGTATCCCACGCGTCCGCCGGAAAGGCGCTCCACGATCTGTTCTCTCTCCCGCACCCAGCGGCGGTAGAGGAGCGTGGCTTCGGAGCCCACAGGCTTGACGCCAAGGGTCTTTTCCTTGCCGGAGCTGCGCAGCGAGACTACGACTCTCTTGCCGGCCTTGCCGGCGAGCAGGGGATACCAGTCGCAACCTTCCGTGATTGGAGTGCCGTCGATTGCCGTCACGATATCGCCAGCCTTGATCTCGGGGTCGGCGAGGTTGAGTACGCCTCCCGGCAGCACTTCGGCAATCTTGAGTCCGTCGCCTTTATAGTCCCAGTCGTACAGCACTCCGAGGCGTCCGAGGGCCTCTCCGCTGTCTCCGCGGTATCGCGCTCCAGTGTGTGAGCCGTTAAGCTCGCCCAACATTTCGGACAGCAGTTCCTGGAAGTCGTAGTAGTTGTCGATGTAGGGGAGGAAGGACGCATAATTGGAATGGTAGTAGTCCCAGTCCACACCGTGCAGGGACGGGTCGTAGAACTTCTCCTTGACCTGTTTCCAGGCGTGCTCGAAGATGTATTCGCGTTCGGCCTTAGGCCTGAACTCAAACTCGCCCGAGAAGGCGATGCGCTTGGTCTTTCCGCTCATCAGCTCGACTTTCGTGATGCCGCCGCGGCCGAGCATATACAGGGATTTTCCGTCGGCGGACGGGGTGATGCGGCCTGAAACGCCGCGCGCCACTACCTTTATCGTGCCTTTGCGCAGGTCTTTAGAAAGCAGGCCGGATCCGCTTTCGAGCGGCGCCACATAGTAGAGCGTATGTCCGTCTTTTGAGAGGTAGTGGTCGCCGAGGTTGGTGCTGGACGAGGTCAGGCGGAGTATCCTTTCTTCCCTTCCTTCAAGCACCAGCTCCAGCTTCCTGGGCTCCTCCTTCTTGACGGAGTCCTTCTTCTCTTCCTTGGCGAGCTTCTTCTCGCTCTTGCCGCTGAGCAGCTTATCGATTTCTTCGTCTTCCTCGCTGCGGCGGAACTCGGTCAGGGCCTTGCCGTCGAAGAACATAATGTAGATGTCGCTCTCGGCGCCCCAGCTGCCGTGGCTGCGGTAGCCGTTCTTGTCCGACTCCCAGGTCATAGCCTTGCCTCCGAGAGCCCAGCGGAAGCCGCCGTCGGAATAGCCGCTTTCGGTGAGGTCGGTGATGCGTCCTGAACTTACCTCGATCAGGGCCACGTCGGAATTGTTCCATCCGCCATTGGCTTGATAGTCAGCCAGGATATGGTCGCTGTCGGGCCCCCAGGCGAAGTGCTGGTCGCCGTCGGAATAGGAGTAGTTGGCTCCTTTCAGCAGCGAGCGCACCTTTCCGCCCTTGGCCGGTTTCACCACGATTTCGGTGCGGTCCCGGAGGTATGCAACCAGCTTGCCGTCAGGGGAGACAGCGGGCTGGAAACTGGTCTCGCCGGGCTCGGAGAACAGCTCTTCCTTGGGGTTGACGGCATAGGTGAACAACTTGTCGTTCTTGCCGGTGAGCACGCTTCTGTACACGCCCCAGCAGCCGTCACGCTCGGCGGCGTAGTAGAGCTCCCGCCCGTCTTTGGAGAAGCAGACGCCGCGCTCCTGGCCCGGGGTGTTGGTAATGCGGCGCGTGGTAGGATACTCGGTGGAGGTCACGAACACGTCGCCCCTAATGACGACGGCGACTTCCTTGCCGTCAGGGGAGACGGCCATAGAAGAGGCTCCGTCGGAAAGGGCGAGCTTGACCATCTCGCGCTCGTTTTCGTCGCACCATACGCTGATGTCCACCTTGCGCCCTTCGCCGCGGCCGGCCTCAATGAGATACAGCTCGCCGTTGTAGGAGTAGAGCACAGTGCCGTTGCCGGCGACGGATATATAGCGGACGGGATTCTTGTCGTAAGAGGTCAGGCGCTCGCCCTTGCCGGGGCTGGAAATGCTGCCGCGGAAGAGGTTGAGCGTGCTGCCGTCCTGCTCGCTGATGTAGTAGAACGAGTCTCCGTCGGGGGCGAACACAGGCTGACGGTCCTCGCCGCCGAAAGCAGTGAGCTTGGTGTATGCTCCGTCCTTGCAGAGCCAGATGTCGCGGGTCACCGCGGAATGGTGGTGCTTGCGGAACGGGTCTTCGTAGCCCTTGTAATCCTCATAGAGGAAGGCGCCGTCTCCCCGGATGCTGATTTCCGACATAGTCACGGAGGTCAGCAGCTCGGGGCGCCCGCCTTCGGGGCTTACTGCATAGACTTGGGTGCCGCTTGGGAAACCGCCCCATTTCACGTCGGCCTGGAGATTGGCGGTAAACACCACGCGGCCGTCGGGCAGCACTGCTTTGGGCGTCTCTGCGCCGGGGTAGTCGGTCACGCGCCTTGCCGCGCCTCCCTGCGGCGAAGTCACGAAGATGTCCTTGCCGCCTTCCCGGTAGGAGCTGAAAAACAGCCGCGAGCCGTCAGCCGACCACACCGGGTCGGAGTCGTATGCGGCGTTGGTCGTCACCTGCAGGGCCCTCCCGCCGGCGGTACCCACGATGAAAATGTCCCCCTTGTAGCAGAAGGCTATGCTGCTTCCGTCCGGAGAGATCGCACTCTTGCGAATCCACCGCGGAGTTTCCTGCGCTGCCGCAATCAGGGAGGCTGACAGCAGGAGGAAAAGAGCCAATGTCTTTTTCATCACTACTAACTATTGATTTAACTTGTCGATATCGTCCTGCATTCCGGCAAAACGCATAAGGATGCTCACCGAACTGAAGGTGCAGTTGACCCAGTAGGTGCGCTTGCGGTCCTTGCCGGTCTCGCGCCATTCCCAGGTGGTCGGAATCTGGCCGTTGACGGCGTTCTGCTGGATGGTGATGTTGTCAATCAGGGCCTTGGCCTTGGCGAGGCAGAGCAGGTCGCCGCTGTCTTCGTAGATGTCCAGCCAGGCGTTTGCCACGTTGCACGCGCTGTTGTCGACAGGCATTTCGTACTTGTACTGTTCGTGGACGCAGGGGGCGTTTTTCTTAGGGAATCCGTCCTGCGTCAGATCGTGGTATGCCCAATGCACGAACTGGTCTTCCGAGAGGCGCACAAGGTCGCGGGCTTCCGCACGGTCGCGGTCGCTCACGGAAGGCTTGGTCAGCAGGTAGGACGCGTACGGGGCGGCTGTGCAGTTGGTCAGGTTCTGGTAGGGCTCGAGCCCCTTCACGTTGACATCCTCGAACTGGCCTGTGCTTTCAAAGCTCCACTGCCCGTCTTCACCCTTGACGGTGAAGCGGTAGCGGGCGGCGCCCTCCGTCACGGGCACGTCGAAAGCGGGAGCATACATAAACTTCTTGGCGAATTTGTTCCAGCACGGGTTGCGTCCCTCGGAAGCGGGGCGGACTGGTTCAAGATACTCTTCAGAGGCTTGCCGGTTCAACCTCCCGTACATTCCGGCGGGTCCGCTGCAGGCGGAAGCCAGAATCAAGGCCGCAATTGCTGGCAGGATTATTTTCATAGCGCAATCAGCATTAAATTTTACAATACCACAAATCTAATTTTTTTTAAGTACTTTTGCAATATTATAGCATATTCCGAAAGACAATGAAAAACCAAACTTTGACTGTACTCTGCTGCGCACTGCTTTGTGCCGCGTGTTCCAAAGATTATGACCCCGTGCCCGTACCCTCAAAAGACTCCTCTCTCGAAGGACCGAAGCAGGATATGACCTGGCTCGGAAAGGGGCCCCGCAAATTGTTCGTGCTCAACGAAGGCGGGATGGGCTCCAACAACGCAAGCCTGGATTTCCTTCGCTTTTCCGACGGCGCGTATGTCACGGGCGCCTTCCGCAAGATGAATCCCGGCATTGCCGGAGGGCTTGGCGACGTGGGCAATGACATAGCCGTCAGGGGCGATGAATTGTGGATCGTAGTCAACAATTCCGGCATCGTGGAGGTCGTTTCGGCCGAGGACGAGACAGAAATCGCAGCTGTCCAGGTGCCCACGCCCCGCTCGATTGCATTCGACGACAAATATGCTTACGTGACGTCCTGGGCCGGTGCTTTCGCCTCCGGGTCTTACGATGACAAGGGCAATTACACCATAGTCGATTCGTCCAATCCCAAGGGCCGCGTGTACCGTATCGGCCTGGGGAGCAAGAAGGTGGAGGGCTCCGTGGAAGTGGGCTACCAGCCGGAAGGCATAGCCTGCAGCGGCGGCAAACTCTACGTGGCCAATTCCGGCGGCATCTCCAGCCAGCTCCCTCCCGCCTACAGTTACGACAACACCGTGAGCATCATCGATGCCGCGACCTTCACCCTGAGCCGCAGCGTGGAGGTGGCGGTCAACCTCAAGAGCGTCTGGGCTGACGGCAAGGGCGCCGTTTACGTCACCAGTATGGGCAATTTCTGGGACGTGCCGACCGGCCTATATATGTTCCCGGAGCAGGACCCGTCGAAGGTCGGAAGAGTCGGGAGCGATGCCGTAAAGCCCGAAGCGCTCCACGTCAGTTGCTCCTGCATCCACGACGGGACTGTCTATTGCCTCGGTACCGGGAACGAGTACGAATGGAGCGTGTCGCACAAATACTATGTCTGGTCGTTCACGCCCGAGGATACGGCGACAGGCAAAGGCCGTTGCACGTTCTACCCCCAGGAATTCTCCGGCACCCCTTACGGAATCTGCGTGCTGGACGGCGGCGCTGATACCCGCACCCTTCTCGTCGGTGACGCAGGAGACTATTTCAACCCCGGAACCGTGAGCTGCTATCCCCTGGATTTCAATGCGGGCGAGAAGTCCTGGACCGTGAGTGCCGGCGTCTGCCCCGGACATTTCGCCATCTGGTAGATGCTTTCTCTCCTTCTGTGCGCGGCACTCCTGCAGGAGGCGGACACCTTGAAGGCGTCCGTAGTGAGCACGCACAAGGATGCCCCGGTGCTGCGGCCACTGGAGGAAGTGCATCTCGGCGGACGGAAAGCGGCCCCTGTGCTGCTCTCGGACGTGCTGAGGCGCTTCACAGGCGTTCAGATTAAGGATTACGGCGGCGCGGGAGGCCTCAAGACCGTCAACGTGCGCAGCCTCGGCAGCGAGCACGTGGGCGTGTTCCTTGACGGCATCCAGATAGACAATGCACAGAATATGCAGGTGGACCTTGGGCGTTACTCCACACAGGGTCTCGAAGGCGTCGCGCTGTGGAGCGGGGCCAAGGCGCTGCGGCTCCAAAGCGCGAAAGAGTATGCAGGCGGCGCTGCGGTGCACCTGCTGACGGCCGCTCCGCAGTCGGATTCACTGCTCCTGCGGCTGCGCGGCGGCTCTTTCGGCACCCTGAATCCCTCGCTGCAGTGGGACAAGAGGCTGGGGCCGCGCATCGCGATGCGCCTCGGAGCGGAGTACCTCGGAAGCAACGGGCGCTATCCTTATCAGTATTTCGACACCACGCTGGTGCGGGAAAACGGAGACTGCCGGGCCCTCCGCCTGGAAGCGCTGCTGTCCGGGCAGACGGGCCGCGGGGAGTGGCGCCTGAGGCTCCACGGATACGGCTCGCAGCGGGGCTTCCCGGGCCCCGTGATACGCCGTGCAAGCGGCTTTCCGCTGAGCGCGGAGAGGCAGGAAGACCGGGATTTCTTCGCCCAGGGATTCTGGACGCAGGACTGGACCGGGCGCTATTCTACGGCCCTGCGCTTCAAGCTTTCAAGTTCCTATACCCATTACGACACCCACCCGGAAAAGAATCCTATGGCGATGCCGTACAATATATTCTACCGCCTTCGTTCGGCCTATGTGTCGCTCAGCCAGTCGCTGGAGGTGGCGGAAAAATGGTATCTGGATTTAAGCGCCGACCTCGACGGGTGCACGCTCGGCTCGGACGTGGGGCAGTTTGTCTCACCCCGGCGGGGCTCCGTGTTCGCAGCCCTCTCGGCCCGTTATCAGTCCGACCGGTTCAGGGCCGGAGCGCATTTGACGTGGATGGGGGCTGCCGACAGCTTCGATAAGCACCAGGCAGGCCTGTGGACCAGGGAAGATGCGTCCAGGAGCGCCTGGATGCCTTCGGCCGGTATCAGCTGGAATGCCGCTACGTGGCTGGAAATAGATGCCTTTGCCAAGCGTTCCTACCGGCTCCCCACATTTAACGACCTCTATTACAGCCTTATGGGCAATGCCTCGCTGCGCCCCGAATCGGCCTTCCAGACGGGCTTCGACTTCAGGGCGCACGATGAATCGGACGCCCTCGTCTGGGAGGTCCGGGTCTCTCCGTACTACAACTGTGTGAGCGACAAGATCGTGGCGATTCCGACCACCTCGCAGTTTCGCTGGACTATGCTGAACATAGGCCTCGCCGACATCGTGGGGCTGGATGTCAAAGGCGCATTCAACCGCAGCTGGGACGGCTGGAACGCAGGCGTGACCATTCGTTACACTTTCCAGCGCGCCCTCGACCACAGCAGCCCCGGGAGCCTTACCTACGGCAACCAGATTCCCTATATCCCGCTCCACAGCGGCACGGCCGACGCGAGCCTCGGCTACCGCGGCTGGACCCTGGTCTGGGAGTGGAGCTTTACTTCCGAGCGCTGGTCGCGGAGCGCCAACACGGATGATTACCGCATCGCTCCCTGGACTGTCTCGGACTTGGTCTTGACCAAGGAATTCGGCGGCCGCCTGCAGCTGGGAGTCAGGGTATCGAACATTTTCGGCCGCAGTTACCAGCTGGTCCAGGGCTATCCTATGCCCGGGCGCTCCATTATGGCCAGCATAAGCTACAGCCCTTTCTAGAATTGGAAATAGATAAACGGCTGGGTGTCGGCGGTGACGAACTGATAGAGCAGGAACACGATGAGAGCGCTGGCAATTGCCATCACCGGAAGCGGCAGGTACGCGAATCCCAGGCGGTAACGGCGCTTCCAGCAGGCCGGAAGGAGGTGGATGATCATCCCCGCCACCACCAGCGCAAACACCTTCCAGTAGCCCGCGCAGATGTCGGGAATGATTGAAAGGTCCCACTCGGAGCCTATTTGCGCGACCATATTGCGGGCGGTCTCCCAGGCCACTTTGTTGGCGGTGGCCGGGTCGAGATTGGAGCCGCTGCGGAAGAAAAGGCGCGTGAAAGTGATGAAGGTGAAGGTCTGGGCTACGGCCCATACCGTGCCGGCCCAAGCCGTGAAAGCGTCGCGGCGGCTGTGGATGACAGTCCTTTTCTTGCCTGTCTTAAGATTTCCCTCTCCGATGCGCACTATGGCTGTATCCATACCTGAAGATGGAGCTCCCGCTGCGTCCGGGCGGAAGAGGTGGTAGATGAACCGGACAAGCGTGCCGGCGCATATCACTGCCGCCCACACGGAAAGAATTCTCCACACGGGCTCGGGCTGCCATCTGCACAGGGCGGCAAGCCCGATTGCGAGTGCGCCTGTAAGGAAGAGCCGCACGCCCCATTTCATATCCTTCCAGAGTATGTATGCAATCATACCTATGCCGTTGAGCCCGCCCCAGATGATGAAATTCCAGCTGGCCCCGTGCCACATTCCTCCGAAGAGCATAGTGATGAAGCGGTTGATGTTGGAAAACAGCTTCTTGCGGCTTTCTTCCCGGAAGTGGGCGAGAGCAAGCATAGCCGCGCCTGCGGCCACGAGCACGAGCGACACTGTCCAGCTGCCCGAGAGGATGAGGGCGATTAGCGCGAAGAGGATAATCCAGAAATACGTGCCGAAAGACGCCCTGCGGTTTCCTCCAAGCGGGATGTAGAGGTAGGATTTCAGCCATCGGCTCAGCGACATATGCCACCGCCTCCAGAAATCCTGGGGATTGGGAGCCTTGTAGGGAGAATTGAAGTTGGTCGGGAGGTAGAATCCCATCAGCATCGCCACTCCGATTGCAATGTCGGTGTAGCCGGAGAAGTCGGCATAGACCTGGAGGGAATATGCAAAGAGCGCCGCAAAATTCTCGAATCCGGTAAACAATAACGGATTGTCAAACACGCGGTCTATGAAGTTTACGGCTATATAGTCGCTGAGAATGATTTTTTTCGCGAGTCCGTTCAGTATCCAGAATACGGCGATTCCGAAGCACCGGCGGCTCAGGGAATAGGGCTTGTAGAGCTGCGGGATGAACTCCGAGGCGCGTACTATCGGGCCCGCCACCAGCTGGGGAAAGAAGCTGACGTAGAAGCCGAAGTCCAGAATGTTCCGCACGGGCTCCACATCGCCTCGATACACGTCAACGCTGTAGCTTATAATCTGGAAGATAAAGAACGAGATGCCAACAGGCAGCACGATCTTGTCCACGCTGAAGCGCTCGCTCCCCGCTATCATATTGCCTATCTGGGCGAATACGTCGGTCACTTGCAGTTGTATGCCCGTCATCTGGGCGAAGGCGTCCGTAAAGAAGTAGGCGTACTTGAAGTAGCACAGCAGCCCGAGGTCAATGCACACGCTCAGCGCCAGCCAGGCTTTTCGCGCGGCCCCGCGGCAGCGCACCATACGCTTGGCGATGAAGAAATCGGAGCAGATGACGAAGAGCAGAATCAGTATCGACAGGCCGCTGGTCTTGTAGTAGAAGAAGAGGCTGGCGAAGAAGAGGAAGGCATTGCGCATCAGGCGCTTGCTCTTCAGCAAGGAGAAGATCGCATAGACTACTCCGAAGAACACCCAGAAATAGAACTGGGTGAACACAAGAGGGGACGAAGGGTCGAATGCGAACAGCTTTTCCATATCTTACTCTCCACATTCCCGCATCAGCGCGGCATACAGCAGGTCGCCCAGCAGTTCGTAGCCGGCGCGGGTGAAGTGCAGGCGGTCCGGTTTCATTAGACCTTCTGCGCGCCAGATTTCGGCGCTGCCGTTACCTCCCATCAGGGAGAAAAGGTCCCACACGGCTCCGTCGTATTCCGCGGCAAGCTCGTACATAGCCTTCTGTACCGCACGGCCGTTGTCGTTGTGGACCATACGGCGGCGGGCGTAGCGCCAGGAATCGTTGTTGGTGATAAAAATGAACGCGCAGCCGGGGCGCTCGGCGAGCACCTTGTCAAGCAGGCGGCGGTAGTTGCGCTTGAAGCGTTCCGGGTCGAAATCCTTGCCGGGACAGGCTGAATCGTTGATGCCCAGACCCCAGATTACCAGGTCGGGCTCAACGAGGGACATTTCCCTCTCAAATTCGGGGCAGCGCTCGGTCCAGGTCGTGGTGCGGGCGCCGTTGACTCCCGTAGAAACATAGCGCAGGCCTCCTTGCATTGGGGTTTCCGGGAGCAGTCCGGTCAGGGAGAAGGATGCGTGGCCGTCGAGGCACGGCTCCACCCGCACCGAATCCACCGGGTGCGGGAAATCCACTACATAGCCTCTCAGCAGGGTGTCGGCGCGGCACATCAGGGTGTCGGGTCCGGCAACGACGCGCGGGCACAGGCCCTCGGGCTCCGTGCTGCCGAGGATGTGGAGGCGGGTGTATGAGAAGGGCGTGCCGAGTGCGAAGGCCGCGGTCGTGTCCTTGGTCACGGCGGCTATGCCCGTTATGCCGAATGAGGGCTGGCCGGAAAGTTTCTTGCTCGGGTTTGAACTTCGCGTCCCTATCCATTCGCCTTCGCCGCTGACGTTGTAGGAGTGGTCGAAGTTGGTCTTTGCGAGCGGGTAGGGGAAGATGAAGCCGCGGCCGCCGGCGGGGAAGTGCCCGAGAGAGTCGAAATTGTGCCGCAGGCGCGAGCTCAGCCAGCCTGCCTGGACGTGTGAGCCTCCTATGTGCCAGATTGTGAGCGTGCTGTCGGGATGCGCCTTAAGTGCGGCGAGACGTCCTGCAAAGGCCTCCATCCTCTCCCTGGAGCCGGGAAAACGGAGTCCGGTGCTGTCGGGGAGTACGCAGGAGGGACACTCCTGCGAATAGGAGGCAAAGCAGACGAGCAGCGCCGGGCACAACATTGCAAGGAGGCGTCTCATTTCTGGGAAACGCCGTAACGGCGCAGGCGGTAGTAGTCGTAATAAAGCATCAGGGACTCGAAGAACATACGCCCCATCGCTTCAGCGCCGCGGGGAGTAAAATGCACGTAGTCCGAGCCGGCAAGCGCAGGGCGGGCCTTCACCCATTCGACCATAGAACCCTCGCCGCCCATCGCCCGGTAGAGGTCCCAGTAAGCGGCTCCCGATTCGAGAGCGGCGGCTTTCAGCGAGTCCACCATCATAGGCAGGTGCGGGTAGGTCTGCATCTTGCCGCGCACGTTGGTGGACATATCGGACGGCCCGATGAACAGCACGGCAGCGCCGGGGGCGATTGAACGGAGGTGCCTGATCTGCTTCTCGATGCTGGCCTTGTATTCGGAAATGGACTTGCCCGTCTTGCGGTATGGCATAGAGTTGCCGCCGAACTGCAGTATGATGAGACGCACGTTGTCGTGGTCCACGTATTCCTTCAACTGAGCAGAACTGATGCGGGTGAAAACGGTGCCCGAGCAGCCGCGCATCGCGATGTTGTCAACGCTGACGCCGAGAGTGTCGTCGAGCTGGATGCCGTACACGTCACCGCTGCCCCAGGTCGAGAAGCTCACGGTAGAACTGCTGTCGGGAAGGTCAACTACGATACGTCCCACGCCGGAAGCGCCGGGGCTGAGCTGGTACTGTTTCTTGCCGCATTTGAGCTTGATATTGGCGCCGGCTCCTCCTCCGAGAAGCGTGAGCCGCGAGAAATGGCGGCTCGGGGAAGTGTTGCTTTTTACGGAAGATATTGTGGTATAGACGCTTGTGTCGATTCTGGCGCACTGTCCCATCACTCCGTATCGCCCGTCGCTGCGCTTCCCGCCTTCGCCGAAGACTATGCTGCGGTGCAGGTCGGCGGTGGAAGCCTGGGAGACGCAGAGAGTATAGTACGGCCGGCCGAAAGGAAGCAGCCCGGGGCCTCCGCCGCCGAACTTTTCCTGCAGGCCTGCGCGTATGGTGGAAGTGATGCGGTCCTCCTCGATCTGGGAGTCGCCGTAGTGCAGGATGCGCACCGCCTTGCTGCGGGCCCCGTCCAGAGATTCGAAGAAAGGATCCAGGAGGGTCTCATCGTCTCCCGGGAACCAGAGCTTCGAAGGGTTGTCTGCCATAAAGGACTCGAAGCGGGACTCCTCGGCCTGCCGGATATCGGCCATACGCTGGGCCAGAAGTTCTTCCGGGCTGGGACCTTTCGGGGCAGTTTCCTTGCCGGAAAGGGACTCGGCAAGCTCTGCGGCGGTGGGGAAGTTGAGGGTGGCGCCGCCCACGCGCAGACCGTCTTCCGGGAAGAAGATGGCTGCGGCTCCGAGCAGGGCATAGACCGACAGAATAAACAACAGTACCTTGTGACTTGACATTTCAGGCGCAAATTTAAAACAAATTATTATATTTGTAAACTATAAACAAAGCTTGAATATGAAGTCAAAGATTATTACCTGGATTCTCATCCTCCTGCTGCTTGCGGGAGCGGTCTTCGTGTACTTTAAGTTCTATTTCGTGCTGGGCGAGGGCGTCAAGGCCGGAGAGCTCAACCAGATAGTCTATAAAGGATGGGTATGGAAGACCTATGAGGGCCGTCTTATCCAGACCGGATTCCGCGGAGCCAAGAAGGGAACCGGCATCCAGTCCAACGAGTTCAATTTCTCCGTGGCCGACAAGGCCGTTGCAGATTCCCTTATGCGCTGCAGCGGCCGCGTAGTGGAGCTTCGCTACAAGGAGTATAACGGTATGCTGCCCTGGAGGGGTATGCAGAAGTATGTCGTTTATGAGATCCTCTCTATAAGCGACAATGCCTCCGTCACGTCTGAGATACCGTATGTGGTATCCGGTGAGGAAATCACCCTGTGATGAAAAAATGCATTACGGCAGCCCTCGCGGCTGCTTTCTTTACCTTGCCCTCCTTTGCTCAGTGGCAGGGCGATTTGACAGTGGCAATCATAGCCTACTGGGCGAAAGGGGACCGTGCCGTGTATAAGACGGAGTCCACTGTGACGCAGGTCCGGGACAGTGTGGAGACCGTCCAGCACAAATCCGGCGGCACCACCATAATTGATATCCTGGATGAGACGGATTCTTCTTATGTCTTCCGTCTCGGTTACCGCGGGCTGTATGATTCGGTAATCGAAAACGAGCTCGTGCAGCAATTCTCGGCTGAATTGCTCGACAGCCTGTCAATGGAATTCCGCACCAATGAATTCGGCTCCCTGACCCATATCCTTGGCGCGGGGGATTCCTCCCGTAAAATGTGCGACCGGCTGCCTCTGGTGAAAAAGAAATACGAAAAGCTCATTCCCAGGAAAGACAAGCAGGCCCGCGAAGAGCTCGAACAGCTGGCCGGAGGCTACAATGCCCTGTTTTCCAATACAGACGCGCTGTCCGACCTCTGCTACCTGGATGTCAAGGATCTTCTCAAGTACCACGGCTGGGAGATGGACACGACGACTTCTTATACCGGCAGCTATACCTTTGAAAAAGTAATAGGCGGTCAGGACGTGGAAAGCGAAATCGAGACGTGGGTGGACAAGGAGAGTTCCGATTCCGCTTATGTGTGCGTACGTTCATACGCCAGTCTTGACAATGACTCGCTGATGCCGATTATGGAGAAGTCAGTGGAGAGCCAGTTCCGGTCCCGGACTGCGGACGAAGATGAACTGCAGGAGTATATGAGCAAGTGGCTGGAAGAGGCAGCATCGACCAATATGGAAGTCACGGCTGAGCGTTACTCTATCTGTATAGTCCACTTGGGCAGCGGATGGCCGGTGGCACTGGGCGTCAAGCAGGTTGTCCGTATCAAGAATGATGAGGAATGCTTTGACCAGATCAGCATCACCGAGACAAATTATGCCGGCTCATCCTTGGACGAACCGGCAGTTACAAAGTAGCGGAGCCGTTTTAAAGCGCTCCTGCGATAGCTTTTTTCAGGCCTTCGGCATCATAGCCTATGAAGGTCTGAATTTTTTTACCGTCCTTGCCCACCACGAGATAAGTAGGGAAGGCATTGGAACTGAGCTGGCCAAGCACAGCTCCGAGCTGGTCTCCGTTGAGGTAGTAATGGTCTCCGTGGATTGAAGGAATCATCTCCTCCCAGGTATCCTTGGGGGAAGTGTCGGAAGTAATATAGACAAATTTGACTTTCTTGAAATCAGTGCTTTTCAGAGGCTCGAGTTCTTTCATCGCCCTTCTGCAGGGGCCGCACCAGGTGGCCCATACATCTACGAGTACCACGTCGCCCTTGTAATCGGCAAGAATGGTGTCGAGAAGCTTTTGGGCGGCTACTTTCGGGGTCTGTTTGACTGTGTAGTCAGGATTGCCGGCGCAAGCTGAACCGCTTATGAGCAGGGCGCATAATGCCGGTGCGAGGAGAGTGAGAATCTTTTTCATATAGTGATAACTTTATTATTGGTTTGCAGCTAAAACCGTGCCGCTCCCGGCGGGGACGAAATCCATCTCTTCCAGCAGCCAGCCGGCTCCGCCGATCCTCTCGATGATGAAGAGCAGGTAGCGTATGTCAATGGAAATGTTGCGGCAGTAGTCCGGATCGAAGACGAGGTCGCTCATCGTGCCCTCCCAGACCCTGTCGAAGTTGATGCCGATAAGGTCTCCGTCGGCGTTGATCACCGGGCTGCCGGAGTTGCCTCCGGAGGTGTGGTTGGTGGCGAGGAAGCAGACGCTCTGGTCTTCGACGCCTCCGGCCTCATAGATGTCGCGCAGCACCTGGGGGATGTTGTAATCGAAGATGTCGGGGTTGTCCTTTTCGATAATCCCCTTGAGGGTGGACACGGGGTTGTACCATACGGCGTCCACAGGCCGGTAGCCGCTGACCTTCCCGTAGGCGACGCGGAGGGTCAGGTTGGCGTCGGGATAGAAGGCTTTGGACGGCTCGAACTCCATCTGGCCGCGCATATACTCGCGCATTGCGCTCTTAAGTTCTTTCCCGGTCTGCGCGATGACGGGGCGCAGGTCCTGCTCGAACCAAGCCTGGAAGGCATCCCACATCTCGAGCGCCGGGTCTTTCCCCAGACGCTTCAAGTCCTTTTCGCCGAGGGCCTTGACCTTGGCGGGATTCGTGAAAACACTCTTCTTGAACACATACTTCTTCCAGGCTTCCACGGAACCGAAGCGGGCCAATTTGTCCGTATAGCAGCGGGGCAGGAGTCCGGCCGGTACGCCCTTCCCGAAAGCTTCCATAATGGCCACGAAGGTCTCTTCGTCTATGCTCTGGCAGTAGTCTTTAAAGAATTGTGCGGTAATACCTTCCGTGCTCCTGCCCCTTTCCAGGGCATTGCGCACTTCCGAGGCGAACCGCAGAATCTCGATGCTGCGCACGGTCTCGTTGAGGTATTCATAGGCAAGGTATGAGGGCTCCCGCCTCTGGTGGATTTCCTTGATGCGGGGAAGCAGTCCTTCGTAGGAGGTGCCCTCAGCCCATTTCTCGAAGCGGCGCTCATACTCTTGCTTGGCGGCCACGGCGCCCAGGCGGGCGATGCCCTTGGATTCTCCCTGCCACTTTTTCCAGGCGTTCGCTACGCTGGCATTCTTGGCTGAATACTGGATGCGCACGGCCTGGCTCTGCGACATATACTTTTTCTGGATGTCGAGACGCAAGGTGCGGAGCGCTATTTTCTGCGGATCGGAGACTTCGCCGATGTAACGCACTTCCTCTGAATGCACGTACTCCCTGGTGCTGCCGGGGCAGCCATACACGAAAGTGAAATCGCCCTCACGGACGCCTGCGGTGCTGATTCTGAAGTGCTTGCGCGGACGGTAAGGCACGTTGGAAGGGGAGTAGGCGGCAGGCTTGCCGTCAGGGGTGGCGTAGATGCGGAACACGGAGAAGTCGCCTGTGTGCCTGGGCCACATCCAGTTGTCCGTGTCGCCTCCGAACTTGCCTATCGACGAAGGCGGAGCGCCGACGAGACGCACGTCGCTGAATACCCTGTACACGAACAGATAGTACTGGTTGGCGTAATACAGCGCCTCCACGGAGGCCCTGATGCCTTCAGCCGGATTCTCTATGCTGCGAATGAGCGAGGCGGAGTTGGCTTCCACGACGGAATCGCGCTGCTCTTCGCTCATCGACGGCTCGTAGCCGCGCAGCATAAGCGCGGTGACGTCCTCCATACGGTCGAGGAAGCGTACCGTGAGTCCGGGATTGGGGAGCTCTTCCTCGGGGCTGCCGGCCCAGAAGCCGTCCTTGAGGTAGTCGTGCTCCACGCTGGAATGGCGCTGGATGTAGCTGTAACCGCAATGGTGGTTGGTCAGCAGCAGTCCGCGGTCGGACACAAGTTCACCGGTGCACCCGCCGCCGAAAAGCACCACGGCATCTTTCAGCGAGGCCTGGTTGATGCTGTAAATGTCTTCGGCGCTGAGACGGCACCCCATCTGTCCCATTGCGTCGATGCGCTGGGAGATGAGTGCGGGCAGCCACATACCTTCGTCGGCACGGGCTGCGACGGCTCCGAAAAGGAGCATCGAAATCAGAAGTGTCTTTTTCATATTTTCACTATTTCCTCCAGTGCGGCTATGGCCGAACGGATTTTTTCAGTCTGTTCGCGCAGCCACTCTGACTGCGGCTTGCCGGGTCCGGGCGTCCCGAGCCTCAACGGCTCCCCGATGGCGAGCCGGTACCTGTGCGGGAAATGCCACATCGCGTTGTACACGGGCACGATCCTCGCCCCGCTTTCGGCGGCAAGCAGTGCCGTGCCGGTGTGGAATGGGAGCAGTCCGGAGCCGGCCTTGTTGCGGGTGCCTTCGGGGTAGATAATCAGGCTCTCGCCCTTCTGCAGGGCGCTTATTGAATCCTGCAGCCATTGCGTGGACGCTTTCCTGCGGTCTATCGGTATGCATTGTGCGATGGGGTAGAAATGCCGGGTGAATGCGTTCTTGTCAAAGTAATCTTTGGCCACAAGCGGACGCACCATCATATCGTAGTACTCTACCATCAGCACCACCGGGTCCATCAGGCCCACGTGGTTGCAGGCAAAGATGGTCGGCTCATCCAGCGGTGGCTTCACCCCGCGCACGTCAGGCCTCTGCACGGTATGCACGAGGCAGTATGCAAAGCCCCTCAGGAGCCGTTCGGGCAGGCCGAGACGGGCTTCTTTGATGCTCCCGCTCATCGGCTTCTACGGTACTATAATGTTAATCTGCTGCCCGGTGGCCTCGATTGTAATGGGAAGCGTGCCGGGGATTTCTCCGTCCATTTCCACCCTGTCCGGGTGCTTGCTCAACGGCTTGACGGTCATTTTCCTGAAGCGCTTGGTGATTATTCCGGGCTGCACTGCGAAATCGCCTGACAGGGCGTGTATCATTCTCTGCAAGGCCTTGATGTAGCCCGAGCCGGGCATAATTGATACCTCCAGCAGGCCGTCGCTCCAGCTGCTTCCTTCCTGGTTCTGCTTGATTCCGCCGCCGCGGTAGATACCGTTGCCGATGACGGCGGAGAAGATTTTTCCTGAATATGCAACCTCGCCGTCGAGGGTGATTTCCACCGGCTGCGCTTTTTTTGCGAAAACCGAGTACGGAGCCACGAGCTTGTACAGCAGAGACCCTTTGTAGCCTTTCTTCTTCAGTGCGTTGGTGTAGTGGCAGATGTCGGCGTCGATACCGATGCCGCCTATGTTGGACATACAGTAAGTACCGTTTTCAAGGGTCAGGCGCACTACGTCTTCCTTGGCTGTAATGCCGCGGGCTATGCACTCTGCGGCCTGGGTGAGGTCTTTTGGAATGAGGGATGTCTTGATCCAGTCGTTTCCTGTGCCGTATGGCAGCACTCCGAGGGTGAATTCGCCAAGGTCGGCTCCGCTCTCGTCGGAGTAACGCAGGAGGCCCGACATCACTTCGAAGATGGTGCCGTCGCCTCCGGCCGCTATGAATTTCCTCGAGCCTCCGGCGGCGGCGTTTCGGGCGAATTCTATTGCGTGCCGCGGCTTTTCCGTCATCAGCGTATCTATCTCCAGTCCGTTTTCGATGAGGAGATTCCTTGATTCAATCCACTTCTTTTCAGTCGTCGCCGTGGCGGACGAGGGATTGACGATCATTGTCCATTTTTCCATTTTTTCAGGTATTGGTTAGAGTAATTATGTCGATTCTGGGGAAGCCGCCGAGCCTGAAAGCGAAGGCGCTTCCCAGGCCTTTGGAGACGTGCAGGGTGCGGGAACCCTCCCGATAGAGGCCTCCGGATTCTCTGAGTTTCCAGTGCGAAGGATGCAGGCCGGCAAGTTTATATTTCAGCCCGTGCGTATGCCCGGAGAGGGTCAGGGGCACTTCGCTGCAGGGCAGAACTTCTGCTTTCCAATGCGACGGGTCGTGGGATAGGAGGATTGTGAATGTGCCTTCTGGAATGCCCTCAAGGGCTTTTCCGAGGTCTCCGCCGGTCTTTTCGAAATAAGGGTTGCCGGATGTGTTCTCCACTCCGGCAATTGCAATCGCCGCACCGTCTTTTTCAAGTATGCAGTGGTCGTTGAGCAGCACTTTCCACCCAAGGCCGCGCTCCAGCTCGATGAGCCTGGCGGCGTCGCGCTCCCTGGCCCCGGCCTTGAACGGGCCGTGCAGCAGGTAGTCGTGGTTGCCGCGTATGGAGATTATCCCCATAGGAGCGTCCAGGCCGGCAAGAGCCTGCAGGTAGGAATCGGCTTCGGACGAGAGGAAATTGACCAGGTCTCCCGTAAACAGTATGAGGTCCGGATGAAGCTCCTTGACGCTGCTGACAATGCGCGTGATATAGCGGCTGCCCTCCCCGAACGAGCCGAGATGCAGGTCTGAGAGCTGGCAGATGCGCAGCCCGCTGAAAGCGTCCGGAAGATCGGGGAAAGAAAGGCTCAAGGCGTTGACTTTCAGATTGCGGGTCACGTAGAAAATTAGCACCGCGAAAAAGATTCCTGTCATCGCACCTGCAGCAGCGGAGGCTTTTATGCCCATAAACAGGGAACACAGGAAGGCAATGAATTTCGGAAACTCGAAGAGAAAAGTCAGATAAGAAAAAGCGCGTACGGCCGGGGTGTAGCGGAAGTTTGTCCCGATCATCACGAGGCTCACCAGCTCAAATGCCGTCGGTATCCACACCAGGAGGCTGTACCGGCACAAGAATATATCGGGCAGCACTCCGAACAGCAAGAAGAATATAACGTACGACTTAAACTTCATCTACTGCAAATATATAAAATAATCTATAAAATAGAATGTGCTTATTTTTGTATATTTGCCCCGCAAGCATTTACAAGTATGAAGTCATTTAGTTGGATAAAGGCGCTCTGCCTTCTTGGCCTGTTCCTTTCAGCTGCCCCTTTAGGAGCGCAGAGCAGACAGGAAACTTCGCTCTACACGCGGACTCTCAGGAAACCTACGGTCAAGAATGCCGAGAGGTTTCTGAAAAAATATCCGTCTTCAGTATATGCACCGAAAATCGTGCGCCTGAGGGACTCGCTGGTGTTTTTCGCGCTCGACCCGGAAGATGCCGCCGGAGTGCTCGCCTTCAGGGAGAACTATCCGGATTCGTATTTCTCCCCGCAGGCTCTCGAGCGGATACATATCCATAACACCAGTACCTTGACAAAGGAGCAGGCCCGCGAGGCGGCCGGGGAGTGCCTGGATGCCGTGGGCTGGAAGAAAGACAATGTGGAACACATCCTTGCCCTGGGACCCGGCCTGTCTTTGCGTATCCTTGCTCCGGACGGAACGCAGGAGTCCGTGCGGGACATCCCCGTGTACTCGCTCCAGGAGGCTCCCGGAGCATTCAGCCTTGCTATGCCGTTGGAGATTACCGCTCCTTTCGGCGGCCGTAATTATCTTCATTTCGCTTACCTGAACGGGGATTCCGAGTATGTGGAGCTGCTGTATATGCCTGAAGAGGACATCGCGCAGCAAGCCCTCTTCTATGGCAATCCGCTTCCGAAAAAAGAAGGGGAGCCCTACAGGATAGAAGGCCAGTGTCCCGAAAGGATGGAAGGGATTCAGCTCACTGCCGAGGTGGGCTGGATATGCTCCCGCTTTGCGGAAAACGGGGCTCTCGTGCAAATCTCCAAAGCGGATTTGCTGACTGACAACGCCATCCGCTGGTGGCTGGAACACAACCCAAAAGCCGGTACTTCGGCTTCCAGGCTCAGTTTCGGCGTGCTGGACCCCGAATCTTCCGTGGTCGCAGAATACCGGAAGGCCCGCAAGGAAAAAGGCAGGGGCTACAGCGCGGCATTCTTCAACATTCGGGGTTACACGGTGATTTGTTCCCAGTCGCGCAGCAGCGGGGAATATTCCCTTGTGTGGTGTGAGCCCGTGTGCAAGAATCCGAAGCGGGACAAGAAGCTCAACTCCATCTATTTCGAAGGCGACGTCCTGAACCTTTTCTACTATAAGGGAAACAGCACTTTCAAGTTAAGGATTTCTCTGGCATCAAAGACCTTGAGGCGTTAGTCTATGAGCGTACGCAAGTTGAGATTCGTGCTGTTGTATGCGCTTTTGCTGTCCGCTTCCTATCTGGGGGCGCAGACTCCCGAGATTCCGCTCCACCACGGCTGCGGCAGCCTTGTGTGGTCTCCCGGCGCCGGCTGGGAGCACAGGATTGACTCATCGGCCCTTTCAGCCTATCCCCGGCACTACCATTTTGAAGGCGGCCTCGGTCACGGACTCAAGACGGTAACGGAATACGACGCCGACAGCGTTGCCTTGCGGCAGTGGAAGGTTTCGCTTGTCCTTGGCGGCCTTGCTGTGGAACAGGCCCCTTTCGGACGGCGCATCTACCAGATTGACAGCTGCGGCAGGGTGGTATCCGTCCGGTACGAAACCCTGGACGGCGAGGAGAGGCCGGCGCCGGGCATCAGCTTCCGGACGGCAGGTCCGGAAATGCCTTCCCAAAGTGGCGAGGCGCTGCTCTTCAATGCTTCCGGCTGCTTCTGCGGCCTCTCGGAAGGGGAATCCGGGACTCTGGTATATGATTCCGGATTCGGTGCGGAGAGGCTCAGCATCAATTTTGCCGATCCTGTGCAGGATCCGCCGCAGGTAGGCCCCGGAACGGCGGTCGAGTTCGTGTCGGCGGGCGACGTGCATTATTCCCTGCGTAAAGTCGGTGCCTACGACAGGAAACACCACGGCTTGATTGCCGGCATCGTGTACCTTAAGCGCGAGAGCGAGTACTACGGCCTGCTCGACTTCGCCCGCAACGGCGAGCATCCTCTCCATCCGGGCGTATATTATGTCGCCTGGACGAAAAAGGAAGGCGCTGTCGCACACAACAACGTCAACTTCGGCAACTTCCTCTGGGGCGCAGCCGCGCAGGCTGCCGGCGTGCCCTTGTGGATAGCCCGTCTCGGGGCCCACATCAGCAATATGATGCATACCGGCGGCAGGCCCGACTCCAAGGATGACCAGCTGTCCATCAGTGCCGGCTACCATTTTTCCAAGGCCATAGGGAAAGGGCCTAAGGCTGCCCGCTAGCGTCTCTCCGGGGAGGCGGCGTGTCCTGTCCCGCTACAGGGAGGCTACGAGGATTTCTTTGATATCTTTCTCGGTCAGAGGCACATAGGCGTTTTCAAGGCCCTCGTTGACAGCGATGTGATGAGCCATCTCGTCGAGGCGCTCTTCTCCGATACCGACCTCGCGGAGGTGCATAGGAATGCCGATGCTCTCAAAGAATTCGTATGTGGCGTCAATGGCTTTCTCTGCGATTTCCTGTTTGGGCAGGGACGCGTCAATCCCGAATACGTTGATGCCGTATTTGACGAAGCGGGGCAAAGTGTGCCCGTTCAGGATGTGCTTCATCCAGCGGGGCGTGATGATGGCGAGGCCTTCGCCGTGGGTGATGTCATAATAGGCGCTCAAGGCGTGCTCGATGCCGTGGCAGGGCCAGCCGCTCTCGCTGTTGCCAAGCGACAGGATGCCGTTGCAGCCGTAGGTGCAGCATAGCATCATCTCCGCCCTTGCCGTGTAATCTTCCGGATTCTCGAGGCATTTGCGCGCGTTCACCATCAGGCTCTTCAGCATAGATTCGCAGAAACCGTCATTCAGCAGCGTGGTATCCTCGGCGAAGTATTGCTCGATGGTGTGGTTCATAGCGTCGGCGCAACCGGCGGCAGTCTGCTTCTTGGATACGGTGAATGTATATCTGGGGTCGAGGAAGGACGCAACAGGGAACAGCAGCGGGTCCACATAACCGATTTTGTCGTTGGTCTCGGTGCGCGAGATGACGCCGCCGCAGTCATATTCGCTGCCTGTTGCTGCGAGGGTGATTATGTCCACAATGGGCAGCGCGGCTTGCGCCTTCACTTTGTAGGATATGAGGTCCCAGGGGTCTCCGTCGTACTTGGCGCCTGCTGCGATGGCTTTCGAGCAATCCAGCACGCTGCCTCCGCCAACGGCAAGGATGACGTCGATTTTGTTTTCCTTGCAGAGGCGTACGCCTTCAAGCACGCTGGGATCGTATTTGGGATTGGGCTGGATGCCGGGGAGTTCGGTGATTTCGAAGTCCTTGAGAAGGTCCTTCACTTTGTCGTAAAGGCCAATCTTCTTGATGCTGCCGCCGCCGTAAGTGAGGAGCACTTTTTTGCCGAGGGCTGACATTACTTCTTTCAGTTTTGCAATTGCGTTTTCGCCGAAAATAAGGCGTGTGGGGGTCTGGTAATCAAAATTCTGCATAAAGCTGATTGTGTAAATTGTTACTTCGCAAAAATAATTAAAACTTCTTATTTCCCAAGGAAATCCGTCGGCGTAATGCCGGTCACCTTCTTGAAAAGACGGGTGAAGTGGTGCGGGAACTCGAAGCCGAGGAGGAGTGCGGTCTCGCCTATATTGTGCCCGTTCATAAGGAGGCTTTTGCCCTGTTCGATTACGAAAGAGTGGATGTAGCCGATGGCCGTGCCTCCGGTGGATTTGTGAATCACGTCGCCCAGGTAACGCGGCGAATAGGCCATCCGGTCGGCGCAGTATCGGACGGAGGGGATGCCGAGCTCCATCTGCCTGCCTTCCAGAAAATAGTCCCGCAGCAGGTTGTGGAAGCGTTTCAGAATGTCGGATGAGGCCTTGGCTTCCTTCGAGAGCTGACGCAGATAGATGCGCTGGCAGTATTCCAGGATAAGGCGTATGTATCCGAGTATGACGTGCCGAAGCGCAGGGGAATCTTCGTTCTCCTGAAGTTCGTGCCTGAGCTGAGTGAGAAGCTGGATGATCCGGCCCCATTCAGAAGGCTCCATTTTCAAGGTCTCAATGGCGAAGTATGAAAAGAAGCGGTAGTCTTTCATTCTGTCTTCCAAATCTGTCCCCCGGATTAGCTCCGGCGAGAACAGCAAAGCCCATCCATTGATGTAAAGATCTTCTCCGTCATCTTCCTTGCCGCCGATCTGGCCCGGCTCGGCGGCGAAGATGGACCCTTCGGCCGCGTCGAACATCTTCATCCCATAGGTCAGGTTCTTGGGAAAGTTTCTCTGGATGAAGAGTCCGTAAACGCCGTATCGGTTCAGGCTGGTGCGGACAGGAGAAACCTCGTCATAGTGGATGACGCTTACGAGGGGATGTAGCTCCGGCGCCCCTACTGAACGGGCGTACACATTGGGGTCAGTGATGTAGAGGATGCTCTTCATTGTGCTTGAAAAGGTATCGATTCGTGCAAATATATTAAATAATCTGCGATATTGGTAAATAATCGGCAAAAATCGGTAAGATAATTCCGGGCTGACCGGCTATCTTTGCAGAAAAACGATATGACCGTCAAAAATTTCATTACAGTTTCCATAGCGGCTTTGATGCTGCTTTCCTGCAAAACAAACACAAAAGAGAATATGAGTACATTGAATCTTACCGGGGAATGGGACAAGACCTTCCCTAAATCCGAACTTGTGAACCACTGCAAGGTCACTTTCCATAACCGCTATGGAATTGAGCTGGCGGCGGATATGTATGTGCCTGGCTCCTTCGCTGGCGCTCAGTGTGGCAAGTTGCCCGCGATTGCGGTGAGCGGTCCTTTCGGTGCCGTAAAGGAGCAGAGCAGCGGCCTTTATGCGCAGCATATGGCCGAGCGGGGCTTCGTTGCCATTGCCTTTGATCCTTCATTCACCGGCGAGAGCGGGGGAGAGCCCCGGAGGATGGCCTCACCGGACATCAACACCGAGGATTTCCTTGCCGCCGTCGATTTCCTTTCCAACTGCGACCTGGTGGATCCGGAACGGATCGGCATAATCGGAATCTGCGGCTTCGGCGGTATGGCAGTAAATGCGGCGGCGCTCGATCCCCGCATCAAGGCTACTGTGGCCTCTACTATGTACGATATGAGCAAGGTGAATGTCGAAGGGTATTTTGCCTCCGAAGATACACCGGCTCAGCGTATGGAGAAGCGCAAGGCCCTTGCAGCGCAGCGTACTGAGGACTATAAGAGCGGGACTTATAAGCGTGCGGGCGGCGTCATCGACCCGCTGCCCGAGGATGCTCCTTGGTTTGTCAAGGACTATCACGCCTACTACAAGACGCCCCGCGGCTATCACAAGCGCAGCGGCAATTCCAACGACGGCTGGAATGTTATCGGCTGCCAGAGCTTCCTGAACCAGCCTCTTCTGGCCTGGGCGCAGGAGATTGAGACTCCGGTGCTTCTTATCCACGGCGAAAAAGCCCACAGCCGCTATTTCAGCGAGTATGCTTTCGCCCGTATGACCGGTAAGAATGTAGTCGGAGAAAGTGCCAAAGAAGGAAACAAAGAGCTCCTTATCATCCCCGGGGCCAGCCACGTGGACCTTTACGATGATGTAGCCGGCGTGATTCCATACGATAAAATCGAGGGCTTTTTCAAAGACAACCTGAAATAAGACCCGCGGCCTGTCCGGAGAATTCGATAATATCTTTGGATAAATCGATAACGGGATACTCCTGAAGAACACATACCTTTGCATCAGTTAATTGATTACGACTATGGCAAAGACACTTATCGCATTCTTTTCGCGCCGCGGGCAGAATTATGTTGACGGCGGCATCCGAAACCTTGCAAAGGGTAATAATGAAGTTATCGTGGAGAAAATCAAGGCCCAACTGCCTGATGCCGATGTCTTCCGGATAGATACTGTCCGGAAGTACTCTCCGGACTATATGGTCTGCATCGAGGAAGCCAAAGAAGAACTCCGCGCCAAGGCCAGGCCCGAGCTTACCGCCAAGGTGGAGAATATGGAACAGTACGACACCGTCATCCTGGGCTATCCCAATTGGTGGGGCCTTCCGCCTATGGCCGTTCTTACTTTCCTGGAGAGTTACGACTTTGCCGGCAAGAAGATAGTTCCGTTCTGCTCCCACGAAGGCAGCGGCCTTGGCGGGAGCCTCCGCCAGATCAAGATGTCCGTCCCGGATGCCGACATCACCGCCGGCGTCGCCATCCACGGCGCTGCCGCCTCCCACTGTGACCGTGAAGTAAAACTAATCCTTGAACAAGCCAAATGAAACGCATCGTACTTACCGTAATCCTTGCCCTTGCAGCGCTGTCTGCATCGGCTCAGACCCTTGTGGTTTATTATTCCCGCACCGGACAGAATTACACCTCCGACGGCATCGTCAATCTGAAAGCAGGCAACACTGCCGTCGTCGCGAAACAGATTCAGAAGCTCACCGGCGCCGATATTTTCCAGCTGGAAACCGTCAGGCAGTATGCTGCTGATTACCACGAATGTACCCAAGAAGCCAAGCAAGAGCTGGCGGCTGGAGCCCGTCCCGCACTCAAGGCCGATATCGACATCTCAAAGTATGACACCATCTATCTGGGCTGGCCCTGCTGGTGGGGCACTTACCCTATGTGCGTAGCTACTTTCCTGGAGGCCCACGACTGGACAGGCAAGACCGTCATACCGTTCACAACCCACGAAGGGAGCGGTTTCGGCAGCGGCCTTCGCGACCTTAAAGCCGCAATACCGCAGGCAACCGTCAAGAACGGCCTCTCCATCCAAGGCTCCAAGGTGAAGACCGCCGGAAAGCAGATTGAGGCATTCGTAAAGGGAAAGTAAGGAAATTTTGATAAGCGAGAAATCTTCCGTACCTTCGCCGGTATGGAAGATTTCTTGATATTCAATACCCTGGGTGACGGGAAATACCCGGATGCCTATAAGGAAAATTATCACTGCCACATCCTTTGCCGAAGCGGGGAAATGCGTTTCGAGGCAATGGGGAAGCCTTTCAAGGCAGGGCCCGGCGACCTCGTCATCTGGCAGATGACAACTCTAATTTCAAATGTCAGTTATTCGCCCGATTTCGATGCCGATTTCCTCCTGATTTCCAATCCTTTCCTGAACTTGTACAACCCCGAGCAAGTCTGGGCCACCAAGGGCTATGTGTATATCAAAACCCATCCGGTTTTCCATCTGGAGGCCGACGAGTGGGATATCATCGAGGCCGATTTCGCCCAGTTCTGGCGCAGAATCCACTCCGGGCGCGTAATCTTCCACGACGAGCTGGTGGGCCACGTGTTCCAGCTCCTGCTTATGGATATGTGGGACATCTACTCCCGCGAGCTGGACAAAGCTGGCACCGACGAGAATTCGGCCAACCTCTTTATGCGCTTCCTCACCCTGGTTCAGCAGAACTGCCGGGAACGGCGGGAGGTGGCGTGGTATGCAAGCGAGCTATGCGTGACGCCCAAGTACCTCTCGTCCATCTGCCAGAAAATCACAGGGAAGAGCGCCCTGCACTGGATAGAGTATTATGCCGTCCACGAGATTCTCCTGCTATTGAATAATCCGGCCCTGACCCTTACCGAGGTCACGGACCGGATGCATTTCCCTGCGCCGCCGATGCTTACGCGCTACCTGAAGCGCACCATCGGCAAAACGCCGTCAGAGTATCGCTTGGGGCAGGTTTAGTCCCATATTTCGTAGTTTTCCATCCAGTCTTTGATCTGCTGGTAGGTCATATTGAAGTAGCGCTTCTCCTGGTTCAGAGAGGCCATCTTGGCCATTTCCTCTTCGGAGAGTTCGAAGTCGAAGACCTCGATGTTCTCCTGGATATGCTTGGGGTTGGAGGAACCGGGAACTACGCAGAAACCTTTCATACTCCTCCGGGCCTGACTTTCTGGGGTCAACGATAAATCCTTCCATTTTGTTTCTGTTTTGATTGCTGATGCAAAGGTAGAAGGCTTTCCGCAGCCTTCCGTTATCAATATTTCCAAAGGTGTTGACGATTTTTCGTGAAGTGTGATTTTCCATTCCCGACCGAGGAAAACCCTATCGCTTACCCTGAAGATAGTCAATTTGATGAAAGAGTAAAGGTATTATTTTTGCATATAGTTTTTATCGATTTATGGATTTAACAGCAATATTGACCTCTGTGCTGACACTCCTGGCGGGAATAGGTGTATTCCTGATTGCGTGTCAGATGATGAGCTCCAATCTGGAAGCCGCGAGCTCTGAAAAATTGAAAAAACTCTTTTCCAAGGCTTCTGACAGTAAACTGATGGGTGTCGGAATCGGCGCGCTGGGAACGGCCGCCATCCAAAGCTCCGGCGCCACGACGGTTATGACCATCGGCTTTGTCAATGCAGGCATCATCAGCCTGGCGCAGGCGGCCACTATCATCTACGGTGCCAATATCGGTACCACGGTCACGGCTCAGATCGTTGCCCTGGGTATGTTCGGAGGAAACTCCTTGTCCACCAGCGTCATTTTCTCGGCCTTCGCCGGGCTGGGTGCGTTTATGAGCATCTTTGCCAAGAAGAGCGGGCCCAAGACGCTGGGAGGCATTCTCGCCGGCTTCGGTTTGTTGTTTGTGGGCTTGGAACTTATGAGCGGCTCTATGGAGGACTTTGCGGCGCTTGACGGGGTGAAGACATTCCTTGCCGGAATTGGCAATCCCATCCTGCTCGTCCTTTTAGGTGCGCTTTTTACGGCCATCATCCAGAGCTCTTCCGTTATGACCTCCATCGCTCTTGCTATGGTTGTGACCGGACTCATCGGGATAGACCAGGGAATCTACCTGACTATGGGCTCCAACATCGGATCCTGCGTGGTGGCTGTCATCGCGGGTGTCACCAGCGGGACGAATGCCAAGCGTACAGCGCTGATTCACTTGCTGTTCAACTGCACCGGCGTTGTCCTGTTCCTGCTGGCGGCTTTGGTCCTGGGCCTGTTCGACATTTCCTATGGGAACTTGTTCGAAAGGCTGTTCCCCTCGGCTCCCCAGATGCAGCTGGCTATGTTCCATACCTTCTTCAATACTATCACGGTTTGCATTATGCTGCCTCTGACAGGAGCGCTGGTCGGACTGGTGTCGAGGATGATTCCCGAACGTACGGTACCTCAGGAAAGCGAATTCAGCCTCCACTATGTGGATGAGAATTTGCTCCGCACTCCTCCTGTTGCCGTCTCCCAGGTTAAACGCGAAATTCTCAGGATGGCTGATATCGCTCTGGAAAATGTGGACCGGGCCTTGTTTATGGCCGTACAGCTGGATTTCGCCGACAAGAGCCGTTTTGAACGGGATGAGCGGCAGCTGAACTTCATAAACCGCGACCTTGTCAATTATGTGGTCAGGCTAAGCGGCCGAAGCGGCCTTGGCGAGAAGGACAAAACTTACCTGTCAGGCACATACCGCAATATCCGGGATTTGGAAAGAATCGGCGACTATGCGGAAAACATTGTTGAATACGCGACCACCCTGGCCGATACTTCCCAGCAGTTTTCCGACGATGCCAAATATGAAATCAGCCAGATGAAGACGCTCCTTCACCAGTTATATGACCGTACGATAGAGGCCTATCAGAATGAGAGCCTTGCCGCTCTGGACGAGGCCAACGCCATTGAGGAGGAAATCGACGATTACACCAAGAGGATGGAAGAAGGACACATTACCCGAATGGAGAAAGGTATCTGTACTCCTTCAGTAGGAGCGCAATACTTGGAACTGTCGTCCAATGCGGAGCGAATAGCCGACCATATGATAAACATAGCAAAGTCCATCAAGTCGCTTAAGCCCAATTCATTATAAAAAAGACGGTGCTGGTCACCGTCTTTTTTCAATGTCTAATTATAATACTGTTGCAAGATAATAATTTATTCTTGATAATACTGCTCATCGCTCACTGGCTCCAGCCACTCGTTGGATGCGCCTTCTTGTACGTCCTTGTGATAGGTCAGGTGCTGCATCCAGCTGTCGGCGGCTGCTCCGTGCCAGTGCTTGACTCCTTCCGGAATTTCTACGACAGTCCCGGGGACGAGCTGTACGGCCGGTTTTCCCCATTCCTGGTACCAGCCTCGGCCTGCCACGCAGATGAGGACCTGTACCTGCCTATGGTGGATGTGCCAGTTGTTACGGCATCCGGGCTCGAAAGTGACGTTGGCTACGCCGCCATCCATCGGTGCAAGGTAGCTGTTGCCGGTAAAGTACTGCGCATAGGCTGTATTGGGCTGTCCCTTGGGCCAGACCGAGAAGTCAACTGTCTGTACGGGTGTATGGGCATCTCCGAGCACTGCTTTGAGCGCTCCGCGGAGCCTCTCCGCCTCGGCCGCTCCGACTTTTTCTTCCAGCAAAGCGGGCAAGGCACGCAGTTCCGCATCGCTTACGCCCATATTCCGGGCGCCGGAGACGTGGGCAATCAACTGCGGCTCGCATCCGGGCAGGGCGGATATGGCACTGACCGTGACAATTTCGCGGTCGGCAAAGTTCAGGTTGTTTCGTGCGAAGATGTCACCGAAGAGGTGGGCTTTGAGGTAGTAGTCCGTGGCGGGTACAAAGCTATAGTCAAACGGCTTTCCAGTAAGCTGGGTCTGTACGGTTGTGCCTTGTTTCAGTGCATCATAACCGGCGGGAAGCGGATCGGCATCCTTGCCGGGATTGTCAGTGATTCCTGCGGCCTCGCGCCTTGCCAAAACCTTCTGCAAGGTACCAAGCGCATTGAGTGAGCGGGGGAATCCGGTGTAGGCATAGAGTTGCGAAAGCGCCTCTTTGGCTTCGCTTACGGTAAGTCCGTTGTCAAGGGCATCGGCCAGGGCTGCTTCCAGGCCGGCCTGATCGCCTTTGGCTTCGAGGGAGGCGATGACGGCAAGTCCCTGCCGACGGGGTGTGAGCGCATTGTTCATATTTTGTGCTTTTGTTTCAGTTTGATTGTTCTGGGCATTGGATGGGATTGCTATGGTCATTAGGGCTAAAATGATGATTGCTTTATTCAGTTTCATTTGAAAAGGTGTTTTGCGTTGTCGGAAAAAATGAAGCGCCGGTGCGGCGAGGTATGGATAGTCCGAGCCATAAAGGATGTGAGAATGCTCCGTAATGGTCAGAAGCCTTTTCATAGCTTAGTCCATCGTATGTTCCCAGTCGCCGCGGGTGTCGATGCCGGCTGCATCGGCAAGCGCTTCGAGGCGGGATATTTCTTCAGGGGTCAGGACGGTGTCCATCGCCTTCGCCGCTTCCAGGACGTGACGCTCCTTGGTGGCGCCGATGATAGGCATCGTGCCTTTGGAAAGGGCCCAGGCGATGCCTACCTGCGAGCAGGAGAGGCCGTATCCGGTGCCGATTTCCGCCATTGCGTCTGTAAGAGCGGTAAGCTGGCCCAGGACGGGGTTGTATTTCTGGCCGCGGTCGCTGCCCTCCGGCAGGGGATTCGCCACGTTGTATTTCCCGGAAAGGGCGCCCTGCTCCAGCACCATATAGGCCCAGAACTGGATACCGTTCTGCTTGCAAAAGTCCAGCGCGCCGCCTTTCTCGGAAGAACGGTACAGC
>ONLD01000037.1 GCA_900318565.1 uncultured Bacteroidales bacterium | reverse complement strand
CGGCCTGCCGATGAATATACTGGCCATTGCGCTCGTGCTGCTCGCAGCGCTGACTGCATTCGGCATCCATCTCATCACCGGTGAAGACCTGTCGATTATGACCGGTATTATGTCCGGTGCCGTGACCAACACTCCCGGACTCGGTGCTGCCCAGCAGACTATTTCCGACGCCACAATCGCGTCCGGAGGCACTGTCGAGGCTGCCGCAGCCGCTTCTTCCAAGCTCGCTTCCGCCTATGCAGTCGCCTACCCTCTCGGCGTGCTGGGAGCCCTTTTCCTGCTGATGGTGTTCCGCGCGATCTGCAGGGTAAACATTGAAAAAGAGAAAGAAAAGACCAAGGAAGAAGCCGATCCCACCAACGCCTTCCGCATCGGCTGCAAGGTGGAGAATCCGGCCGTCTTCGGCCTTACCATCCACGACATTATGGGGGAAAACAACTCCGACCATCTAGTCGTGTCGCGTATGATGAGGGACGGAGAGATTCTTTTCCCGGACCTCCACAAGCCCCTCCAGGAAGGAGACAAACTGCTGATAGTAACTGACATCCAGCACAAGGACAAAGTCGGCATCATCTTCGGAGAGACCTTCCCCGTGGATATGAAGGAGTGGCAGACTCCCGGCAGCAAGCTCGTGAACCGCCGCCTCTCCATCACCCAGAGCGCCATCACCGGCAAGAGCCTCCGCAAGCTCGACATCCGCAAGAAGTACGGCGTCAACGTGACCCGCATCCTGCGAAGCGGTATCGACCTGCAGGCCGATCCGGACCTCATACTGCAGGTCGGCGACAGTATCCAGGTCGTGGGTCCCGAAGAGAGCATCAACCACCTGGCAAGCCTCGTGGGCAACCAGCCCGAGAGCCTCCGCAAGCCCAACCTCGTGCCTATCTTCTTCGGCATCGCAGTCGGCGTCATCGTGGGTATGATACCAATCCACCTCCGCACTATGCCGCAGCCCCTCAAGCTCGGTCTTGCAGGCGGTCCGCTCATCGTGGCTATCCTGCTCGGCTTCTTCGGCCCCAAGCTGCGGATTACGACCTACACCGCCCTCAGCGCCAACCTTATGATTCGCGAAATGGGCATCTCGCTCTTTATGGCGGGCGTCGGCCTCGGTGCCGGCGAGAACTTCGTCAGCAGCCTCGTGGGAGGCGGTTATATATGGGTGCTTTACGGCGCCATCATCACCCTGCTTCCTATGACCATCATCGCCTTCGTGGCGCGCTTCGCCTTCAAGATGGACTTCTTCAAGATATGCGGTCTGCTCTCCGGAGGCACCACCGACCCTGCCCTGCTCTCTTTCTCCGAGCAAATGTACGGCAGCAGCCGCATCGCAGTCAACTACGCCACGGTGTACCCGCTTACTATGTTCCTCCGTGTCGTGGCGGCCCAAGTATTGATTATGATAATGTTATGACAGATATGAAAAAGATGTTGTTTTTTGCAGCGGCAGTCCTGACTGTGGTCACTGCCTGCAATGAAACCCCTAAATCCCAATTCAACCGCAGGGTCGCCGACTATGCAGTCGTGGACGTGCACACACCCGACCTGAGCGGCATCACCGACAACGGCAAGGAAGTGCTCAACCTCTACCGCTTTGCGGCACAGGAGCTCGACGCAATGTACTGGGAACAGTACTTCGGCGACAAGCAGGCCCTGCTGGAGTCCATTACCGACCCGGTGCAGAAGACCTTCGCCGAAATCAACTACGGCCCCTGGGACCGCACCAACGGCAAGTCTTTCGTCGAGGGCTACCAGGACCGCCTGCCCGGCGCCGGCTTCTACCCTGCCGATATGACCGTCGAGGAGTTCAACGCCTTCGCCGATCCCGCCAAGAACAGCCCGTACACCCTCATCCGCAGGGCTGAAGACGGCTCTCTCAAGGCTGTCTGGTACCACGATGCCTATAAGGAGCATCTGGAGAAGATAGCCAACTACCTCCGCGCAGCAGCCGACATCACCATCAAGCCCAGCGTGAAGAAGTACCTTCTCAGCAAGGCTGACGCCCTCCTGACCGACAATTACTACCAGAGCGGCATCGACTGGCTGGAGATGGACGACAGCAAGATGGACCTCGTCATCGGCCCCAACGAGACAGCCGACGACCAGCTGCTCGGCATCAAGCGCTCCTATGAAGCATTCGTGCTCCTGAAGAACCTCGAGAAAACCGAGATGCTGAATAAATTCGTATCCCGCCTGGAAGAGTTCCAGCAGTACCTCCCCTGCGATGACGCCTACAAGACATTCCAGCCCGGCACCGGCTCCAACATCTTCTCCTGCGACGCCCTCTACTACGCCGGCAAGGCCAACGCGGGCATCAAGGTCATCGCCCTTAACCTGCCCTTCGACGCCGACGTGCAGCGCGACAAAGGCACCAGGACCATCCTGCTTGAGAATGTGATCAAGGCCAAGTTCAACTCCGTCGTCTGGCCCACCGGAGAGCTGCTGCTTGACGGCTCCGCCCGCGAGCACCTGTCCGCCGAGGCGTTCTTCTGGAACATCGTCTTCCGCGAGGTCGCCCACGGTCTGGGTGTCAAGGAGACCGTGACCGGTAAGGGCAGCGTCGAGGAAGCCCTCGGCAACGTCGCTCTGACCTTCGAAGAGATGAAGGCCAACGTGGTCGGCACCCTTATCGTCTGCAAGCTCCAGAACCACTACGACATCCACAACCTCTTCACCAAGGAGGATGCCCTTGCGACTTTCTTCTCTTCGCTGGTGCGTTCCGAGCGCTTCGGTGAGGCTTCCGCCCTTGGCAGAGCCAACACCTGCATCTACAACTACCTGAAGGAAGCCGGCGCATTCGTGCGCAAGGACGACGGCAAGTACACCCTCGACTTCGCCAAGATGGAAGCCGGCCTTGCCGAGCTCTCCGCAATCATCCTCAAGACCCAGGGCACCGGCGACGCAGCCTTCGCTTCCGAATTCGAAGCCAAGTACTCCAAGCGCTGCGCCGAATTCGACGCCGACCTTCTCAACCTCGGCCTCGAGAACATCCCTATGGACATCCGCTTCCACTTCCCCGCTTAAGGAGATTTCCTGCGGTTTTTGACGGCGGCGGCCCTGAGTTTTCAGCTCTGGCCGCCGCTGAGCGTTTTTCCCGGCTGCTCTCCGTCGGCTGCTCTCCGCCGGCGGCTCTCCGCCGGCGGACCTCTGTCGTCGGCCGGCTGCCCTCCGTCGGCTGCCGGGTGTAAAATGGCCTTCCCCACACCCGAGAGACGGAAACCCGCGGCCGCCGGGTGCAAAAAGGCCTTCCCCACACCCGAGAGACGGGAACCCGCGGCCGCCGGGTGTAAAAGTGTCGGCCCCACACCCGAGAGACGAAACCCGCGGCCGCCGGGGGCAAAATGGCCTTCCCCACACCCGAGAGACTGCGAAGCCCGAGGTCTCGTCCCTCCCCCGACACCGAGACCTCTCAAAATCCCCAGAAACCCGCAGTCTCGTCCCTCCCTCGGCACCGAGACCTCTCATAATCCGCCGAAACCCGCAGTCTCGTCCCTCCCCAGGCACCGAGACCTCTCGAAATACGCCGAAACACGCAGTCTCGTCCCTCCCCCGACACCGAGACCTCTCCGCCGGGGACTTTTTCCCCCACGGGGAGGCGGGAAATCGCAGAGCCATGTGCAAAAGAGGCCGTTTCACCCACGGGAGACGGAGTATCCCACCCTGCCTCCGGCACACCTACGCAGTGCGCTGCATCGAAGCGGGCCTGGATTATGACTCGCTGAGCAAGCGCCTGGGGCTGGAAAACGGCAGCAGCTTCCGCAGGCTCTACCGCTCCCTCGTGCCGGACGAGCAGGTGCAAAGGCTGGAGCGCGAGCGTCTGGAAAACCGCAAGCCCCGCCGTGCGCCGGAGCACCTGAACCGCCCGCGTATGGCCGACGATGCTGCCCTGAGCAAGCTGCAGCAGCGGGTCGAAGCTAAGAAGAAAGAGCTTCAGCAGGTGCTGGACTGCCTTGAAGGCGACCTGCGAATCATCAACGCGCTTCGCAATTCCGACTGCGTGCAAGGGGCAGGCAGACAGGCGCTCTACAACTTCATCGAGAAGGTGCTCGGGGACGACAAGGACGGGAAATACCTCGTCGAGTACCTGCGCTGTAATATGCGGGTGGCCGAGATGCCCCTGCTTAAAGTCACGACGCCGCAGGCGATCCGCAGGCGCGTGACGCACGGATTCGAGAAGCTGAGCGCACGCCTCGACGAAATCTATGCCGCTGAAGACCTGCTCGCGGCGCTGCCGAAAAAGAAAAAAGAGGCCTGAAACAGACCTCTTCAGTGGAGCTGGCGGGAGTCGAACCCGCGTCCAAACAAAGCAACGAAAAGCTTTCTACACGCTTATTCTTCCATTAATTGTCGGCCGCGGAATGAGGGAAGACGCCCTTGTCCGAAGCTTATCCTCTGAATCTTAGCGGGGACCAGAGGCGTCAGCCCCGCGCATCCGCTTTGAATGATACCCCTTGATCCGGACATAAGCGGCTTAAAGCCGGAGGGATATACGTCAGTGCCGCAGCCTTGGCGGCTCTGATTAATGCTCGGTCTCTTGGAGACTAGCAAGCGTACGAATAGTTGTAGTTGCCTACTAATTGTTTGACAGCTGGGATTTACGGGCCAACCATCCACTCCCGGCGTGCTTACCTCCCGCAGTCAATGCTGTCAAAACCAGAACAGCCCCTTGGGAAATATTATACAAATATCCGCAATTATTTTATGATAAGCAAAAAAAGATTATATTTGACCAGCAATTATTTACTAAAGCTAAGCCTATGTTCGGATACAGACCAGACGGTAAAAAGGTCAAGGACATCGATCCCATCCAGAGAATCATCCCTCATATAATGGCCCACCGTCACGATTCCCAGAATCTCACCACATACGACTGTCCCTGCGAGCCTCTTGACGCTTTCATAAAGGAGGAAGCGCCCAAGGGAGAGAACTACAACTATATGCATATCGTGATTGCCGGACTCGTGCGCACGATTGCAAAGTTCCCGCGTATCAACCGCTTCATAATGAACGGCCGCATCTATATGCACAACGCCATCGAGATTTCGTTCGTCGTGAAAAAGAATCTCAGCCCCAATGCCGCGGACTCCATCGTGAAGCTGCGTTTCACGGGACTGGAGAACATCGCGCAGATAAGGGACAAGATTGACGCAGCTGTCAGGGAAAACAACCATATGGACGCCAACAACGGCACCGACAAACTGGCGCGCATCCTGACTTTCACGCCAAACCTAATCATTAAGTGCCTCGTCGGCATCATCAAGTGGCTCGACAGACACAGTATGCTGCCTGATTTCATCATACAGCTCAGCCCGTTCCACACTTCTGCGTTCATCACCAACCTGAAATCAATCAAGGGGCCTTCGATTTTCCACCACCTCTACGACTTCGGCACCACGGGAATGTTCTTCTCGATGGGAAAAGAGGCCCTGGTGCCTGTTGTCTCCGGCGGAGCTGTAGTTCCCGGCAAAAGTATGCCGCTGCAAATTGTCACCGACGAGCGTTTCTGCGACGGTTTCTACTTCGTCAGTGCGCTGCGTTACCTGACGAGCCTATACGGCCATCCCGAGCAGTTGAACAAGCCCCTGGAGGAGCTTGGCGCCGACTCCAAAGTCATCGACCGCCACAGTTTCAAAAAATCCAACCAAGAATGAAAATAGTATTTCTGGACGCTTCCACGCTGTCTGATACCGACCTCTCCCCCATCGCGGCCTGCGGTCAATTTGTCACCTATCCCACATCCACTCCGGAGCAGGCCCGGCAGAGAGTAGCCGACTGCGAAGTGCTGATTACCAACAAAGTCGTCGTGGACGAGGCGCTGCTCCAGGCGGCACCGTGCCTGAAACTGGTATGTGAGGCCGCCACCGGCGTCAACAACATAGACCTGGAGGCCTGCGGGCGGCGGGGCATCCCCGTGCGCAACGTAGCCGGCTACTCAACGGCATCCGTAGTGCAGCACACATTTATGCACCTGCTGTCACTTGCCGGCAGCGCTCTCTGGTACGACGGATTCGTCAAGGGCGGCGGTTACTCCCGTTCCCCCATTTTCACCAATCTCGACGCGCCGCTGACCGAGCTGGACGGCAAGACCATAGGCATCATCGGAATGGGCGCCATCGGCAGCCGCGTGGCCAGGGTGGCGGAGGCGTTTGGAATGAAGGTCTGCTACTATTCCACATCCGGCACGCGCCACTGTACCGACTACCCAGCCCTGGAGCTGGACGAGCTGCTGAAACGGAGCGACGTGGTCAGCATCCACGCTCCGCTCAACGCCGCCACGCGCGGACTTATCGGTAGCCGCGAGCTCTCGCTGATGCGCCCCACGGCTTTCCTTCTCAATATGGGCCGGGGCGGCATCGTGGACGAGCAGGCACTTGCCGAAGCTATCAGCAACGGGACCATCGCAGGGGCCGCTCTGGACGTGTTCGAGGTCGAGCCGCTTCCTGCCGACTCTCCCCTGCTGCATACTTCGCACCCCGAGCGGCTCCGTTTCACCCCGCACACGGGCTGGGGCAGCAAAGAAGCCCGCGAGCGCCTCGTAGAAGCAATCGCGGGCCACATAAAAGCATTGTAAGCCGCAAGCGGAAGACCTTCCGCTCTGTCTTTAAGCGATAATACGGTACTTTCCGATAAGGGGAAGTTCCTTGGTCTCACCCTTGGCAGCACCGATAATACCTATAATCGCAAACACGAGGGCGGCGACACTAAGTATCCAGCCGATGGCTTTCAGGCCGGGAATCAGGCTTATGAAATAGATGACGATGTTGCAGATGAAGAGGATGAGGCCCTGATTGGTATGGAAACGGGCGAACTTGGACTCTTTGGCTGCAAACAGAGGGATGAGCACGAGGATGCCGATATATGCAAGTATCGCCATAACCTTGTTGGCGCTGATATCCGAAGGATCGATAGTAGGGGCGGCGGCAGGGCCGGCTTCGGCGGCGGGAGCCTCGGCAGCGGCAGCAGGCGCTTCGGCTGCGGGGGCCTCGGCTACGACGTCTCCCCTGTGGGCTTCAATGGCAGCGGCGATCTCATCACGCATCTTCTGGCCGACATTGGAGAAACGGAGTTCCTTACCGTCCACGAGCTTGATGGTAAAGCCACTGATTCCATACTTGGAACAGCTGTCGATTTCAGAGACATTGATGACCCATCCCTGGTCCATCAAAGCCATAGGCGAATCCGGGAGCCAATAGACCTTTCCGGTCGTAAAGGCAAGCCTTCCGTTGGAAGAATTGAGTTTGGTAAAATTGTAGGCCGGAGTAAAGCACTCCTGAATCTCAGGATCGAGTACCGACTGAGTGAAGGTAAGAGGCAACTGTTCCATAATTAATTAATACTTAAGACTATCCAAATATAAGTATATTTTTTTAGAAGCCAAGTATTTACCAAAAATTACTTGATCACGCCGAGGCTACGGCCCACCTTGATGAAGGCTTCGATGGCCTTGTCGAGCTGGGGACGGGTATGGGCGGCGCTGAGCTGCACGCGGATGCGGGGCTGCCCCTTCGGGACCACAGGATAATAGAAACCGGTCACGAAAATGCCTTCCTTGGCCATCTCGGCGGCGAATTTCTGGCTCAGGGGAGCGTCGTAGAGCATCACGGCGCAGATGGCGCTCTGCGTGGGCTTGATGTCGAATCCCGCGGCAAGCATCTTGTCGCGGAAGTAGGCCACGTTCTCCTGCTGGCGGTCGTGCAGTTCGTCGCTTTCGGCGAGAATCTTGAATGTCTCGATTCCTGCGGCGCAGATCATAGGCGGCAGCGAGTTGGAGAACAGGTAGGGGCGGCTGCGCTGACGCAGCATATCGATGATTTCCTGGCGCCCGGTGGTGAATCCGCCCACGGCTCCGCCGAAGCTCTTGCCGAGGGTGCCGGTGTGGATGTCGATGCGGCCGTAAAGGTTGAAGAGCTCAGCGACGCCCCTGCCGTGCTTGCCCACGACGCCTGCTGAATGGCTCTCATCGACCATCACCAGCGCATCGTACTTCTCGGCAAGGTCGCAGATCTTGTCCATCGGCGCCACGTTGCCGTCCATCGAGAACACGCCGTCAGTCACGATGATGCGGAACCTCTGCGCCTGGGCTTCCTGCAGGCACTTCTCCAGCTCGGCCATATCGGCATTGGCATAACGGTAGCGCACGGCCTTGCAGAGGCGCACGCCGTCAATGATGGAGGCGTGGTTCAGGGAGTCGGATATGATGGCGTCTTCAGCAGTCAGCAGCGGCTCGAAAACTCCGCCGTTGGCATCGAAGCAGGCTGCGTAGAGAATCGTATCTTCGGTATGGAAATACTCGGAGACGGCCTTCTCCAGCTCGCGGTGCAGGTCCTGTTTGCCGCAGATGAAGCGGACGGAGGACATTCCGTACCCCCTTTCGTCCATAGCCTTCTTCGCCGCGGCGATGAGGCGTGGATTGTCGGAAAGGCCAAGATAATTGTTGGCGCAGAAATTCAGCGCCTTGCTGCCGTCTTCGAGGGTGATTTCAGCGCCCTGGGGAGAGCAGATGGTACGTTCACGCTTATAAAGACCGGCCTGGTCGATGGCTTTCAGCTCCTGCTGAAGGTAGGTTTGAAATTTTCCGTACATAATTATGTGGATTAATAGTCACTTTCTCCCACAAATTTAATAAATTTGCCGCACAATTAATAACACGATATGAAAAATGTTCTCGTTATAGGTTCCACCGGCCAGATTGGCTCGGAACTGACTATGAAACTGCGCAAGACTTACCGCCACGGACGCATCGTCGCCGGCTACATTCCCGGCTCAGAGCCCACGGGCGACCTGCTGGAAAGCGGCCCCGCCGAGCAGGCCAATGTCTGCAACGCGAAGCAGATTGCCGAGATAGTGGATAAATACGACATCGACACCATCTACAACCTTGCGGCCCTGCTCTCCGCCACGGCCGAGCGCCTTCCGCTCAAGGCCTGGGACATACAGATGAACGGCCTCATCAACATCCTGGAGGTCGCGAGAGAGAAGCGCTGCGCCGTCTTCACCCCGTCCTCCATCGGCTCTTTCGGCCCTGACACCCCCCGTGACAACACCCCCCAGGATACCATCCAGCGCCCCACATCAATGTATGGCGTGACCAAGGTAGCGACCGAACTGCTCTCCGACTACTATTTCCATAAATACGGCGTGGACACCCGCTCCGTCCGCTTCCCCGGCCTTATTTCCTACAAGACCCTCCCCGGCGGCGGCACCACCGACTACGCAGTGGAGATTTACTATGCAGCCGTCAAGGGCGAGGAGTTCGTGTGTCCGCTGGCGCACGGTACCTATCTCGATATGATGTATATGCCTGATGCAATCAAGGCGGCAATCAACCTAATGGAAGCGGACCCGAGGTATCTGGTCCACCGCAACTCCTTCAACATCGCATCTATGAGCTTCGACCCCGAAGGGGTGTACGACGCCATACGCAAGGAAATCCCCGATTTCAAGATGCGCTACGAAGTGGACCCGGTACGCCAGGCCATCGCAGACTCCTGGCCCAACAAGATGGACGACGTGTGCGCCCGCAAGGAATGGGGCTGGAGTCCGTCCTACAACCTCGAGACAATGACCCGCGATATGCTGAAGCACCTGCGGGAGAAACTCCTGTAGATCAAAAGGGGCAGCCTTCCGGCCGCCCCTTTTCATATCTGCGCAGGCAGATTATTTGTCGAAGAGTTTTTCCTTGGTGCGGGTCAGCTTCTCTTTCATAGCATCGACCGCTCCCGTAACAGCGTTTTCGAATGTGTCGGCCACTCTCTCGATGATGAGGTCGTCTCCGGGCAGGTGGATATGAAGCTTGGCTTTCTTGCCTTCCTTCACATCTTCCAGAGAAACTTCAGTCTCGGGAGCCACGCCGGGAAGGAAGAACTTCTCCAGACGGGCCACTTTCTTCTCGACGAAGGCGGTGAGCTTCTCACCGGCGTCGAACTTGAGGGCTTTGAGTTTAATCTCCATTTTTACCTCCGTTTTTTGCCCTTGGGTGGGCGTTAGTATATACTTTTTGCAGACGCTCGACGGTGTTGTGCGTATAGACCTGGGTCGCGGCAAGGGACGAATGCCCGAGGAGTTCCTTAATGGAATTGAGGTCGGCGCCGTCCTGGAGGAGTTCGGTTGCGAGGGTGTGGCGCAGGACGTGCGGCGAACGCCGGACGGTCACGCCGGGCACTGCCGCAAGCTCCTTTTTCACCACCCTGTCCACGAATACCGGGTACAGGCGCGCGCCCTTTTCCGTGCGGAGCAGGGGCGACTGAGGGTCGTAAGCATCATCCGTCAAAGAACTGACTGCACTCAAATATAAGGAAATTTCCTGACAAAGCGAAGGAATCAAAGGAATTTCTCGCATTTTATCTCCTTTTCCTCGCACGCGGAGCACCTGGCGGGAGAAATCCACGCTCCCGACATCAAGCGAAATCAGTTCAGCGCGGCGCAGGCCGCAGGAAAACAGCATACTCATAATCAGCCTGTTGAGCTTCTGGGAGTAGGTGCCGAATTCAGGGTCGCCTTTCGTCATCTCGAAATAGGCTTCCATCGACTTGTCCTTGTAGAACAGCGGCAGGCGTTTCTCCTGCTTGGGACGGCGCACAAGATGCACGGGGTTGCTCTGCAGCACGCCCTGCTTCATAAGGAAGCGGCAGAATCCGGAAAGCACGCTCAGGTGCTGGGACACCGTGGACGGCGACATCCCCTTCTTCTCGAACAGAAACGCCTCATAAGCGCGGATCGCATTGACATTCAGCGTCTTCGAGAAATCTTCGTCTCCTTCGCAGAAAGCCACGAACGAATCCAGCACCTCCGCGTAGATGGCGCAGGTGCGCTCGGAATAGCGCCGCAGCTCGCGTATGTATTCAAGGTACTTATTTCTCATTCAGTCCGAACTGAGGAGCAATCTTGCGCATATAAGCGTCGGCCTCTTCGAAGTTGTTGCCTATCACCCCGTCGAGGATAGCTTCCTTGACGGCCTCCTTGAGGTGGCCGATTTCGTGGCAGGGAGGAATGCCGTACACCTGCATCACATACTCTCCCGAGATGGGGTTCTTGAAATTGCGTATCCTGTCTTTCTCCTCCACCACGGCCATCTTCTGCTTCACCAGTTCGAAGTTGGACCGGATTCGCGCGACCTTGACGGGGTTCTTGGACGTGATGTCCGCATTGCAGAGAATCATAAGGCCTTCGATTTCATCACCGGCGTCAAAAAGCAGGCGGCGTACCGCACTGTCGGTCACTTCGTCGTCCACCAGTGATATCGGCCGCAGATGAAGCCAGACAAGCTTCTTCACGTATTTCATCCAGTCCAGCGGAAGGCGAAGGCGCTCGAAGATACCGGGCACCATCTTGCTTCCGACGATGTCGTGGCCGTGGAAGGTCCACCCTATGGCAGGATCATAGCGTTTCGTGGCGGGCTTGCCGATGTCGTGCATCAGCGCAGCCCAGCGAAGGGGCAGGCTGTCAGAGGCGGAGGCCACATTGTCCAGTACCGCAAGCGTATGGGCAAAATTGTCTTTGTGTCCCCTGCCGTCCACAGTCTCCACTCCCTTCAGGGCGGAAATCTCCGGAAGGATGTGCGGCAGCAGCCCGGCCCGGTCCATAAGGCTGAAAGCCAGCGAGGGGCGGGGCGTGGCCATCATCTTGTTGAGCTCTTCCGTAACACGCTCCACCGAAAGGATGGAGAGGCGGTCGGCCATACGGCGCATCGATTCCATCGACTCCGGCACGATTTCGAACTGCAGGTCGGGAGTGCTGAGCTTGGAAGCGAAGCGCACGGCGCGAAGCATACGCAAAGGGTCGTCGGAATAGGTGGTATCGGGGTCAAGCGGAGTGCGGATGATGCCGGCGGCAAGGTCGCGTACGCCTCCGAACGGATCAACGAGAGCCCCGAAATCGTCTTCCTGCAGGCTCAGGGCCAGGGCGTTGATGGTGAAATCCCGCCGTTTCTGGTCGTCTTCCAGAGTGCCGTTCTCGACGATTGGCTTGCGGGACTCGCGCCGGTATGACTCCTTGCGGGCTCCTACGAATTCGACCTCATCCCCCTTGTAGCGGAGCATAGCCGTGCCGAAACTGGGAAAATAGGACACGTTTTTGCCGGTCTTCTCCCCCACCGCACGGGCGAAGTCTATGCCGCTGCCCTCCACCACTATATCAATATCGTTGCAGGGGCGCCCCAAGAGGCAGTCGCGCACGTAGCCGCCGATGACAAAGGCCCGTACGCCCCTCTCCGCGGCGACTTCGCCGACCAGTTTGAAAACCGGCCGGTCAAGGAACTGAGACATTATTGTCGGCATAGCATCTGTTCGTAATTTGGAATCTGTCCCTGAGGCAAGAAAGTATCTCCCTCGCGATGGAACACAAGCACCCGCGCGCCGTTGGTGAGCATAAGCCAGCGTACGCCGAGCACCATATTGTAGCGCATAGCCTGACGCGCCGTCTCCTCGGAGAGCTGTACGTCGGGCCTCTTGCATTCGACCACCAGGAGCGGCGCTCCGCTCCTGTCGTAAGCAAGGATGTCAGCCCTGTAGGTCTTTGCGCCGTATTTCATCCCCACCTCGCTCATCATCAGGTGCCGCGGCACTCCGCAGTCCTGCAGCAGCCTTTGGATAAACCACTGCCGGACTTTTTCTTCAGGAGTAGCCGCAATCTCCTTCTTCCGCAAAGGATCGAACAAGGTATCAGTTGACATTGCCCTGTTTCATATATGCGGGATAGTAGTAGTCGGTGGATATGACTTCCGTGGCAGTGTAGCTGTTGCCGTATCCGTCGGTCGCCACCACCTTGACCTCGGCATTCGGATCCTTGAGCAGGTAGGTGTACATATGGAACATCGACGTGAAATAGGAGGTATTGCCTGTGCCGCGTCCCCTCACGCCGATATGATATCCGATAGCCCACCAGTCCTGACTGGAATTGGCATTCACGTCGTAAGTTGCCCCCTTGGTGAAGCCGGAGCTGTCCGACCATATATTTTGGCGGTTCTGGTTCATAAGCGTAGCCGTGCCGCTGAGGGCGCCGTTCTCATAGACCTTGACGTTCCAGCGGGAATCGCCGTTGAACACGTTGATCATAAGGCGCGACTCTTCCCTGCCCCAGTTGAACTTGGCATAGCTGCCGCCGGTCTTTATGTTGCCGCGGTACACACGCATCTGGTAGTCGCGGGTGTTCATATGGGTGTTGAAGCCCATCGAGTACTCGTCCTTGATGGAAGTGCCGTCGAACTTGTAAACGGTGTAGCCGTTGGGAGTGCCGTCGCCTTCGACATTGCTCCACCACCAAGTGCCGCAGACCGCAGCGTGGATATGCTCAGGCACGCCGCCTACGCTCGCAGCATAGCGCTTGTAGTGGGTGTGGCCGGAGAAGATGCGGTAAGCCTTGTACTGCTTGATCAGGTTCAGGATGTCAGTGACGTGCTCCCTGCCGGTATTGCCCACAAGCGGAATGTGGCCGCAGATTATCACCATCTTGGTCTTGGGCACGTTGGCAAGGTCGGCCTTTATCCACTCCCACTGGGCGTCAGTGTAGCCGCAGTGGTAGCTGGATGCGTCGGTGTTGCTGTCGTAGATGATGTTACGCATACAAATCACGTGCACGTCACCCCTGTTGAAAGAGAAGTTGATGGGGCCGAAAGCTTCCTCGAAAGACCTCTGGGCACGAAGGTACAGAGTGCTGCTGCCGTCATCCAGGGCGAGAGGCTTGGAGGTATAGAAATATGTGTAGTCGTGGTTGCCCATAGTCTGGAACACCGGCATATTGAGTTTCTGGAAATGCGAGACCAGAATATTCATACCGGGATTGGAGTTCCGGCTGCCTTCGGAATACACTATGTCGCCCAGCGTCACTCCGTAGCAAGGGAGGCTCTGCTCCGCTATGTGGGAATTCATACCAGGCACGGCTTCCTGAATGAAACGGTCCGTGTCGGCTATCGTCTGGCCGCTGCGCTTGGCGTAGTGGGACTGAGGATCAGCAAGGGCGAAGAGCAGGAACTGCTTTTCAACGTCCTGACGCTTCAGCACGAAGTCGTAGTGCGTGGAAGGATATGTGTAACGCGTGAAGAAATCAGGCCTGCCGTCAGCCTTGCGGCCGACTTCCGCATCTGCAGGCACGGAAATGTAGATATAGTACGAATCGGGAGTGGTGGTAAGCTTGTAGCTGCCGTCCGCCGCCGTCACTGCCACGCTGAAGCCGTCGCTGACGCTCACTCCCGACGCAGGCGAGCCGTCGCTGTAAGTCACGCTGCCTTCCGCAAAGTAGTAGTCGGCAGGGGCCGGAGTATCGCAGTAGGCATAGATGATATGCGTCGAGGAAGCATAGGAGGTACCGGAAAGGAAGCTCTTGAAATTGGCGGCGTTGAGTTCGGTACCGCGGCCGCCGGCGGTGACGTTGCCCCGCACCTCGATGGGCTCCTCTTCGGAGCCGAGCACGACGTTCTTGGAGGTCTCTTTGTTGTATGTGCCGAGCACGATGCCGACGCCGCTGCGGTCCAAGGCGCCGCTCTCGACGTTGCAGAGCACCTTACAGGCCGCGGCGGAAGAGAGGTTGACGCCGCCGTGGCAGCCGATAAGGCCGCCCACGCCGAACAGGGCTATCTTGGAAATCACGTCACCGGTGTTGACGCAGCCGTAGAATTTATGGTCCTGGGAATGGAAAGCAGCGATGCCGCCTAAGCAGGAATTGGCATCGGCGGATTCGAGGTAGATGCGTCCTGAATTGGAGCAGTTCTCGGGGAATCCCGTACCTCCCATCACGCCGCCGACCCTCATCTTGCCGGCGCCGGAGACAGTAATGTTGCCGATGTTGACGCATCCGGAGACCTTGTTGGCTACGCCGGTCTTTTCACCGTTAGGCCAGCCTACGATGCCGCCAATCGGGGAATTTGACTTGGTCGCATCCAGCTTAATGTCAATGTCGCCTTCGTTGACGCAGTCAAGTATGTTGGTGTGGTCGTTGGATTCCTGGTAGTTGCCGGTTTCGTGGAAGCTTCCGCCACTGATACCGCCGACATCCAGAATGTAGTTTTGGGCTGAGAAAGCTGCCCTGCTCTGGGTAATGGCGGAAACGGTGATGCGGGCGCTGTTGCGGCAGTTGCCGATGTCTCCGTAAGGGGAACCGGCGATGCCGCCGACCTGGATTCGCTGATATACGGCCGACGCTTTTTCTATTGAGTCGTTTATGTACTCTACCTCACCTTCATTGACGCAGCCGGTGGCGCTGAAGCCTGCGAATGCCGCTCCAGCTATACCGCCCACGCTGGCGGCGGAATCCTCGATTCTGCCGAGTTTAGCCATTCCCGTGCCGTGGCTTGCGACGAGCGAGACCTTGCCGGTGTTGGTACAATTCTCGAGAGCGCCCTCGGAGTAGCCGGCGATGCCGCCGAGAGCTGCCGCCGCTATGCTGGAACTGCTGTTGAAGGCCACCGTGCCGCTGTTGGTACAGCCCGAGATGGTGCCGTAGTTATAGGCGGCTATGCCGCCAAGGACGATATTGCCGCTGACGGCAGCACTCTTGCTGACCGTGACGTCCACGGCGGAAGTCACGTTGGAGATGGAGCCGTGGTTGCTGAGGGCCACCGGAGAGAACTCAAGGGCCGAAGGAGCGGCTGAGCCGGACACGCTGAAGTTCACGACGGAACCGGTGTTGTCCGCAAACAGAGGGGCGGAAACGCCGCTGACGGTATGGCCGCAGCCGTCGAAGGAGCCCGCGAATCCCGCAGCGCTCTGGTATGAAGTGCCGGACAGGTCAATATCCGCGTCCAGAAGCACGGTCTCCTTATAGGAAGCGGACGAAGCCTTGAGGAAAGAGGCCATCTCTTCAGGAGCCTTTATCAGGACGACCGGATGCGACAATTCGAAAGCCCCCAGGTTCACGCCGGCGCTGCGCTGGGCCTTGACTGTATTGGAAGAAGACTTATAGTATGTTCCGGAAGCGGCTTCCACGACAACGGAAATGCCAGTGTATTCGCCGGGGTTCACCACGGCGGCATACTGTCCGGCGCCGCCTCCGAGTGTCACGCGGACGGAAGACGATTCTCCGGCAAGCACTCCCCCGTCAAGTGCGGTAAGTACCACGGAGCTGACGCCTTCGGGCACCGAAAACACCATCAGGCTGGTCTGGTTGCTGAATTTCAAGGTCTCGCCTCGGGCACATTCGGCACGCATCACAAGGGCTGCGGGATCGGCTCCGGAGAGCGGCGCCGCCTGCTCCGAAGGGACGGTCTGGCTCACCACACGGCTCTTGAGGGAGGCGGCCGAATAAGGACTCACCGCCACAAGGTTCGTAGAACTGCTGGAGACCCTTCCGGTAAAGACCGCGGAGGACGTGCCGGCACCGGACACCAGGGTAAATTCCCTGATGGCGCCGCCGTCAAAGACAGCAATCTTGTCGCCTTCGGCCCAGAGGTGGGTGTGCATATCGGGGCCAAGGACCGACCTGGTGGATTCGCAGGATGCGCTGAGATGAATATCGACGAGATTTGAGTCTTCCACAGTCTCGGACGTGCTCTCCTTGGCGCAAGAGCCGAGAAGCCAGGCGCATAAAGGGAGCACAAAAAATATGAGTCTTTTCTTCATGGCTTACAAATTTAATGAATTCCCGATAAATAATGCTATCTTTGTACGGATTTTTGAAATGAAATGATTAACCATCCTATACCCTACGGGCATCAGTACATTACTGAAGAAGACATTGCAGCCGTGGTTGAAGCTCTCCGCTCCGAGAACCTCACCCAAGGCCCCCGCATCGCCGAATTCGAGCGTGCCTTTTCAGAAAAGATGGGATGCCGCTACACTTCTCTCCTCAGCAACGGCACCGCCGCCCTGCGCCTTTGCGCAGCAGCCCTCGACATCAAGGAAGGCGACAAAGTCATCACCACGCCCCTCACTTTCGTGGCCACCGCAAACGCCTTCCGTTTCCCCAATGCGGAAATCGTATTCTGCGACATCGACCCCAGGACTTACCTTATGGACCTGGACAAGCTGGAAGAGATACTGAAAGCCTCCCCGAAGGGCACTTACAAAGCCGTCGTACCCGTAGATTTCGCCGGATACCCCATTGATGAAGAGCGCCTCCGGGAGCTCGCCGACGAGTATGGATTCGCAGTCGTAATCGACGCCTGCCACGCCCCCGGAGCCAGTTTCACTGACAGCAAGGGCAAGGTTCATAAAGTTGGCTCCTGCGATTTCTCCGACTTCACCTGCTTCTCCTTCCACCCGGTAAAGCATATCGCCACCGGCGAGGGCGGAGCCGTGACCCTCAATGACGAGACTCTCTACAAAAGGGCGATGCTCTACCGCACGCACGGCATCACCAAGGACCCTTCGATGATGACCCGCAACGACGGAGGCTGGTACTACGAAATGCTCGACCTGGGATTCAATTACCGCATCACCGATATGCAGGCGGCCCTGGGCAGCTCGCAGCTGAAGCGCCTCGACTGGAGCCTGCAGCGCAGGAAGGAGATAGCGGCGCGCTACGACGAAGCCTTCCGCGGCACTGCAGTCCGCACTCCCTGGCGCGCCGAAGGCATCGAGCACGCATTCCACCTCTACATAATCCAGGTGGAGCGCCGCAAGGAGCTGTACGACTACCTCCGCACCCAAAACATCTTCGCCCAGGTGCTCTACATCCCCGTCCATCTGATGCCGTACTACCGTCAGTTCGGCTGGAAGGAAGGAGATATGCCCGTGGCCGAAGAATACTACCGCCACTGCCTGTCTCTGCCTATGTTCCCCACCCTGACCGAAGAGGAGCAGGAATGGGTCATCGAGAAAGTACTCGAATTCGTACGATGAACACTCCGGCATCCAAACTCGTGCTGGGCACGGTCCAGTTCGGATGCAGCTACGGTATCAACTCCGCGG
>ONLD01000034.1 GCA_900318565.1 uncultured Bacteroidales bacterium | reverse complement strand
CAGGACGGCGACCTGCGCCTGGTGCTCATCACGGGCCCGAGCAGCAGCGGCAAGACTACCGTTGCCAAGCGTCTCAGCATACAGCTTATGGCCTGCGGCCTGAAGCCCCTGACGGTATCGACCGACGACTACTTCGTCAACCGTCTCGACACCCCGCGCCTGCCGGACGGCAGTTTCGACTTCGACAACTTCGACACCGTGGACCACGAGGCGATGCAGAACGACCTCATAAAGCTTCTGGACGGCGAAGAAGTGCAGGTGCCGGAATACAACTTCGTGACCGGCATCCGCGAATACAACGGCAAGACCCTGCGCCTCACGCCCGGTGCCGTGCTGCTTGTGGAAGGCATCCACGCGCTCAACACCGGCCTGACGGACCGCATCCCCGACGCTGCGAAGTTCCGCATTTTCATCAATACCATCGTCAGCATCTCGCTTGACGACCACAACTGCATCCCGACCAGCGACAACCGCCTGCTGCGCCGTATCGTGCGCGATTACAACAAGGGCGCGTTCTCGGCGCAGGAGACCATAGCCAACTGGCCCAACGTGCGGCGGGCGGAAGTGAAGTGGATTTACCCCTTCCAGGAGACTGCGGACGTGCTGTTCAACTCCGCTTATCTTGTGGAGTTCGCCGTAATACGCCTCCACGCCGAGAGGATTCTCGCCACGGTGCCGCGCAACTGCCCCGAATACAGCGAAGCCAACCGCCTGCTTAAGTTCCTCAGTTACTTCACTCCGGTCAGCGACCGCCAGATACCTCCCACTTCCCTGCTCCGCGAGTTCGTCGGAGGCAGCAGTTTCAAGTATTAATTCCAAGCAATATGATACTCAGCATCCTGGACACAGACCTTTACAAGTTCTCCACCTCCAATGCCTATTTCCAGCTCTATCCCCTGGCGGAAGGCACTTTCACCTTCAACGACAGGGGCAAGGAAATCTATGACGAGGATTTTATCAAGGACCTTAAGGCGGCTTTTGCGGATTTGGCAAAGCTCGCCCTCAGCGACAGGGAGTTCAATTATGTCTGCTCACGCATAAAATATGTAGCCCGCAACTATTGGGAGTGGCTCCGCGGCTTCCGCTTCGAGGCTGACAAGATAATATGCGGGCTGGACGACGAAGGGCATCTGCAGATAGAAGTGACCGACCTGCTGTACAAAGTGACTCTCTACGAGGTGCCGATTCTCGCCATAGTCGCAGAACTTCGCAACCGCCGCCTCGGGGCACAGGCGGACAAGGCTCGCGCGCTGTCGCTGCTGGATGCGAAAATCGCGATTGCAAATGAGTCCGAACTGGCGTTCTCCGAATTCGGCACCAGGCGCCGTTTCTCTTCGGACCTGCACGAGGCCGTGGTGGCACGTCTCAAGGAGCGCTGTCCCAAGTACTGCGCCGGCACGTCCAACGTCTATTTCGCGATGAAGTACGACCTCATCCCCGTCGGCACGTTCCCGCACGAGTGGATGATGTTCCACAGCGGTGTATTCGGCTACAAGAGAGCTAATTACCTCGGACTCGAGGATTGGATAAAAGTCTATGACGGAGCCCTCGGCACCGCCCTCATCGACACGTTCACGACCGCCTCGTTCCTGCGCACTCTGACGCTCAAGCAGGCTAAGCTGCTGGACGGTTTCCGCCAGGATTCTGGAGACGAAAAGGTAATCGGAGATATGATTATCGAACGTCTCGAGGAGTTCGGGATTGACCCGAGGACAAAGCTGCTGGTGTTCAGCAACGCCCTCAATTTCGAGAAGTACCGCGACGTGGCGGCATATTTCAAGGGACGCATCAAGGTGAGCGCCGGCATCGGCACCAACCTCACCTGCGACCCCGGTATCCCGGGCTACAAGGCAGCCAACATCGTGATGAAACTCAGCCGCTGCCGTATGAGCGCAAAGGATCCTTGGGAGAAAGTCATCAAGATTTCTGACGATTTCGGCAAGCATATGGGTGACAGCCTGGAATTCAGCATCGCCACCCACGAGCTGCATTTGGCGCAGTGATGAGCCTGGCGGAAGATACTATCTGCGCTCCCGCCACTTCCGCAGGCGGGGCGATCTGCGTAATCAGGGTGAGCGGCAGCGGCTGCTTCGCGGCAGTGGATGCCGTGGTGCGTATGCGCCGTGGCAGCGCCGCTTCCGCAAAGGGTTTCAGCGTACATTTCGGTGAGGTCGAAGGCCTGGACGAGGTGCTCGTGTGCGTGTTCCGCGCGCCCCAATCCTACACGGGAGAAGATATGGCGGAGATTTCCTGCCACGCTTCGCCTTATGTGGTCAGCGAGCTGCTGCGCAGGCTTGGAGCCGCCGGATGCAGGATGGCCGGGCCCGGGGAATTCACCCGGCGCGCCTTCACCGCCGGCAAAATGGACCTTGCGCAGGCGGAAGCCGTGGCCGACCTTATCGCGGCCAGCTCGCAGGCTGCGCACAAGCTGGCTTTCTCGCAGTTGCGCGGGCACTACTCGCAGCGGCTCAGGGAGCTTCGGCAGCAGATTATAGAGCTTGGCGCCCTGATGGAGCTGGAACTGGACTTTTCCGAAGAAGAGGTGGAATTCGCAGACCGGGGGCGCCTTGAGTTGCTCGCCCGTGAAGCACTCGCTCAGATTGAGCGGCTCGCCGACTCGTTCCGCCTCGGCAACGCCTTCAAGAGAGGCATCCCGGTGGCAATCGTCGGCCAGGTCAACAGCGGCAAGAGCACCCTGCTCAACGCCTTGCTGGGTGAAGAACGGGCGCTGGTGTCGGACATTCCAGGCACTACGCGCGATACCGTGGAGGAAGTACTGGTGCTGGGCGGCGTGGCGTACCGGTTCATCGACACCGCCGGTCTGCGTCAAACGGCTGAGACTGTGGAGAAAATGGGCATAGAGCGCTCCCTGGAGCAGATTGGCAAGGCTTCAATCGTGCTCGTGCTGCTGGACGCTTCGGCTCCGGTGGCGGAACTTGCCGGGGTCGTCGCCGATGTGCGCGCCCGTCTCCGCGAAGACTGCAGGGCTATCTGGGTGCGCAGCAAGAGTGACATCGGCGGCCCGGACTTCGCGTCCGAGCTCGGTCTTGAAGGGCTTATCAGCATTTCCGCAAAGACGGGCGAAGGGCTCACGGAACTCCGAGACGCCATCTGCGCCGGAGCCCGACAGGACCTCCTTGCAGCAGACGGCCTCCTCGTCACCAACCAGCGCCACCAGCAGGCCCTCCTCAGGGCCGCAGAAGACCTCCGCCGCTTCCTTGACGGCCTCAGCACCGCCCTCCCCACCGATCTCCTCGCGGAAGACCTCCGCTCCGCCACCGCCGCCCTCGGCACCATCTTCGGCGAAGTCACCCCCGACGACGTCCTCGGCGAAGTCTTCGGACGGTTTTGCATCGGAAAATAAGTACACCGAACCACCCTCTACACACTCCGTACAAAAGGGCGTAACTCTCACATAATCAACTGAAATATGTTGAAAACTTTTCCCGGTTAGTTTGGTCTAATTCGGGATTTTTTTGCTATATTTGAACCACATTTGAACCACGTGTGGTTCAAGGTAGTGGAGGTGTTACGCCAAAGTGCAGAACCTTACACGGATTTACATAGATTTACAAACCTGTACCCAATTGGAGAGGTAAAACCGCATAACCGAGGTCCCAGACCTCATAACTGCCGTAAAGTTGTAAAACTTATGCACCCAGTCACGAGAAAATGCCCCTGCTGCGGCAGCGCGTTCACAACGGACAATCTGAAGCGGAAGTACTGCTCAGATACCTGCCGGAACACGCACCAGATGCGAAAGAAGCGAGCCCGTAGTAAGGCCCGCAAGGCTCGCATCGAAACCTCCGCCGCTCGGGAGGCGCTCGAAGGCAAGACACATCTCTCCATTTCCGAAGCCGCAAAGTTTCTCGGAGTAAGCCGGCCCACTCTGTATGCCAGGATCGAGCAAGGGGAACTCACTCCCCTGCGCGTATCCACTCGTACCGTAAGGATTCCCATCGAACAACTCGAGACAAGCACCCAGATGCAACCCAGGCCCACGAAAGGCGACTTCTCCTCGCTCATTTCAAAGGCCGATGTCCTGAGCAAGTACGACATATCCGAGCGCTGGCTGTACAAATGCCTGAAAGAGGAAGGAATCAGGCCAAAACTCATAAAAGGCGTCTCCTTCCTGCCCAAGCCTGACATCGAGCGGATGTTCAAACCCAAGCCGGTCTACAATCCGGACGAATGGATCGATGCGGAGGACCTTATAAATAAGGAAGGGCTAGCCCGCAAATACATTTCCGATTTCGCACGTCGCAAAGCCATCCCCTGCCGCCGTATAGGACGGACGCTGCTTGTCAGCAAGAAAGAATGGGAGAAGGCGCACATCTTCCAGGGTGACAGAGACAAGAACTACCTCACCGTTGACCAGGCGAAGAAGCACTACCGCATCGGCCAGCAAACCTTCTACGACAAAACAAACGAGGCCGGAGTTGAAGGCATCCGTCAGGGCAACCGTGTCTATTACCGGATTGTAGACCTCGACCGCCTCTTCAAAGACAAAACCCCGAAAATCCCCGCTGAAATCCGCAAGAACTACATGCGCAGCGGCGACGCACTCAAATACTACCACCTCGGCCAGAAACGCTTCAGCGAAGAAACGCAGGCCGCAGGCGTGACCAAAGTCCGGACGGAAGGCAACTACGTCTGGTACAAGAAAGACGAATTGGATAAACTCTTCAAAAAGATAAGCGACAATGGGAGTAACTAAAGTAACACTTCGAAAGCGGCTGCTGCCAAGCGGCAAGATTACCCTCTATCTGGACTTCTATCCGCCCCTGAGAGACCCGCACTCACGCAAGTACGTCCGGCACGAATACCTGGGCATATACCTCGTAAACAAGCCACGTTTCCAGAGCGACAAGGACGCCAACAAAGAAAAGATAGCCCAGGCCGAAGCCATCCGGTCCGAGCGCGAGCTGGCCATCATCCGCGGCCAGTACGACTTCCTGGACAAGACCAAGCTGAAGATGGACTTCCTCGCCTACTTCAAAACCAAGCTGGACACGAAAGACCAGAAATGGATTCGCGTCTACGACCACTTCAGCAACTACTGCGGCGGCGTATGCAAGATGGGCGACATCACCGTCCCCTTCTGCGAAGGCTTCCGTGAATACCTGCTCAACGCCAAGCAGCTCAAGCACCCCGACAAACAGCTCGCCCAGAACTCCGCAGCCGGATACTGGTCCACCTTCCGCGGCTTCCTCAAAATCGCTTATCAGGAGAAACTGCTGCAGGAAAACGTCAACGACTACCTGGAGACCATCGATGCCGTAGATGGCCGCCGAGAGTTCCTCACGCTGGAAGAGGTGCGCCAACTGGCCGCCACGCCCTGCGACACGCCCGATCTCAAGAACGCCTCTCTGTTCAGCTGCCTCACCGGTTTACGTATCAGCGACATCCTCGCCCTCAATTGGAGCAACATTGTAAAAGCGACCGACGGAGGCTGGTGCATCCGCATCAAGACCGAGAAGACCGACACGGAGGCCACCCTTCCCCTCTCCCAGGAAGCCTACGAACTCTGCGGCAAGCCCGGCACCGGACTCGTCTTCAAGGACCTCAAGCGCCACTACACACAGAAGCCGCTCCAGGACTGGCTCAAGGATGCCGGCATCACCAAACACATCACCTTCCACTGCTTCCGTCATACCTTCGCCACCCTCCAGGTCAACGAAGGCACCGACATATACACCGTCTCCCACCTGCTCACCCACGCCAACGTCGGAACGACGCAGATTTACGCCGACATCGTGGACAAGAGCAAGAGAGACGCCGTGGAGAGAATCAAGATAAAGGAGGACAAGTAGCAATGGCAAAGACAAACATCAATAAGATGCTCAGCCTTGAGCTGAATCCATCGACTGACGAGCAGCATTCCCAGTTGTGGTATGAACAGCAATTGGCCGTTACGCAGGAGGTCGCTTTCTCCTATCCTGAAGCCTATGCGCTGGATTTCAATCTGCCTATCGTATCGGTTAAAGTGAAATACTTCAAACGGCTGTTGGACAATATTATTAACACCGAACTCAACGAGGCTTTCACCAAGGCGGATACAGGCACGAAGAACATGGCGGCATATCTCGCTGTCAACCTTCACCGTGAAGTCGTCAGCCGCCTCAACAAGCTGAAGGATTCCGTCTCCAAAGGCGGGTATTCCATAGCCGAACTGCAGGATGCGAGAGACTACTCCGCTGATAAACGGCGCTTCGAGTTCATCTATCTTTTCAATTACCTGATACAAGCCTCCATCAAGCAGTATTTGGAGTTCCAGGAGAGGTTCAAAGACAAACTGCCTGCCGGGCAGATTTACGGCCTTCCATTCTTTTATAACGAAGTGCTTGCCTGTCCTGTCCCGTCACCGGCCTATGTTCGTCCTCTTGTCGCTCCGACCGCTGCTCCAGCGGCAGTCGAATCCGTACCGGAGAACCAGCAAGAGCAAAAGCCGTCAACAGAATCCTTCACTTGCGTAAACATAGCGAGGAACGGAGAATGCGTCAAGGACCTGTACAATGCGCTGCTGAAAATCGAGAAACTGATAGACCCCTCCACGAAATACATAGACTTCAAGAAGGTATTCACCGGAGCCTCCGTCACGGTTCCCGTCAAATGGATCGGAACCGCCACCGAGTTGTACTACTTCATCAAATACATCTACGCGGACAAGCATTACCTGGCCGATGTCAACAAGCAGCAATGGAACATAGCCTGCAAATGCTTCGTTGACAAGGACGGCAACGCATTCGTTCCCGCCAAACTCAAATCACTCAAGACGCCTGCCAAGAAGAGTAAAGACGCCATAGAGAAGTGCGGAAACCTTCTCTGCGCATAGTCTACGCTCTTTACCCCGATATTTTTTTACAAACCATCGCCACCGTTCAATCCGTTCGGTGGCTTTTTCTTGCCGATTATTTCGGACTCTACGCTCTACGATGCACTCCGTAGAGTGTTCTATACGCGTAAATCGCTGATTTCAAGTAAATTATTTTTGTGTCGTGGTTTTGCACGAAACAAAGTTGCACCGCGACGAAACCACCGACCTGCAGCCACTATCTGTGCAACTGAGCGAGGCTGGCAGGTACTTTAAAATGTTTACTGAAGAAAGAGCGATTACGCTCGAAAATCTGCCTCAGGCAGTGAAACTCATTCTCGAGAAGGTCGAGAAGATTGAGACCTCTCTCGAAACCCTCAAGGCGCATGCGCCCGAGGAACAAGATCAGTGGATGGACGTTGAAGGCCTGATGGCCTACCATCCCGACAAACCCGCTCGCAAAACCATCTACGACTGGGTCACGCTCAGGCGCGTACCTTACCACAAAGATGGCAAGCGGCTCCGTTTCCTCCGTTCCGAGATTGACGCCTGGCTTGCCGGCGGCTATCACAAGACCGAGGACGAGATGCAGGAAGCGGCCGTAGATTACGTCAACGCTAAACGTGGAGGGCTGCGCTATGATAAGTAGAGAAGCCATCCTCGCCAAGACGCACTACGGCACGGGAATCTATTCCCACATTCTGCGTCAGTTCTACCCGGGCGAGACCGTGATGAAAATCTCCGGTCGCAACTGCGGCATCTGCAGGAATCCGTTTGCCGATGGCAGCGAGACCCTCCACGTCTGGACGGAAAAGATTCATCCGGAGCAGAAACTCTCCGATGAAATCGCCCGTCACAAAGACCAGTTCGACTCTATCCCCGAAGGCGACTGCTTCGACTTCGCCAAGCTGTACTGGAAGAAAGACGGACAGGATCTGCTCATCGCCATCAACGAAGACCTGTACCTCCACCTTGAGGACGGCTACAGTCCCTACGACCGCAATGCGGTCCCGGTGAAGCCGCTCCCCTCCTTCTCCTTCTTCAAGGCTCCGGTCACGAACAAGACTCCTCACAAGTCCATCACGCTGCTGGATGCATGGAACTACGTCACCGGTCACTACGCTCAGGCCGAGACCGAGAAACTCCGCTCCATCGAAGACAAGGACGCCAGGCGCAAGTACAAGGCGGCCCACTTCGCATACTGCACGTTCTCGGGCGTGTTCAGCGAACGGGCCAACGACAATCTGGTGGAACACAGCGGCTACCTCTGCCTCGACTTCGACCACGTTCAGGACATTGACGCCCTCAAGCGGACGCTCCTGGACGACCCGTACTTCGAGACCGAGTTGATGTTCCGCTCTCCCAGCGGTGACGGGCTCAAGTGGATTGTCAAAATCAACGTAGCGTTGATGCCGCACTCCGACTACTTCCGTTCCGTCTCCAACTACCTGGTTCAGACCTACGGCATCGAGCCGGACAAATCGGGCAAGGACGTGTCCAGAGCGTGCTTTTTGCCCTTCGACCCGGAAGCGTATCTCAACCCTGAAATCCGTTAGCGATGGAAAAACTCCAGTTTGATCCCCACGCATGGGCGAATAAAGTAACCCCTGCGAGCGAACGAAAAACCTTATCCCCTGTCGTCAATACCGGCGACCGGGCCGATGATGTAGAAATCGTTATCCAGCGCCTTGAAGCGGGTCACATCGACATCACCTCGGGCTACGACAACTGGCGCGACATAGGTTTCGCCTTTGCCGACGAGTTCGGGGAGAACGGTCGGGACTTCTTCCATCGCGTAAGCAGATTCCACCCGGACTATGACGAGCGGAACACCGACGAGCAGTACGACAAGTGTTTGAGGGCGCACGGAACCGGTGTGACCCTCAACACGTTCTTCCACAAGGCCAAGGAAGCGGGCGTTTCTCTTCACACCCACGAGCGCGTATGCGCAACTTCCGCAGAATGCGCGAAATCCGCAGACACACCTCCTGCGCATATTGCGGAAACTGCGGATTCTGCGCAAAAGCCGCCCGACGATGACGGGGAGCCTCCGCTCCCTGTCTTCTCCCCTTCGGTCAGGAACAGGCTGCCGGCGCTGCTCGACACCATCGCGTCCAAATCCAACTCGGACGAAGACAGCGATATGCTCATCCTCGGCACCCTCTGCGTCCTTTCTTCCTGTCTCCCGCACATCTCCGGCGTATACCACGGACGGAGAGTGTACCCCAACTTCTTCCTTTTCGTGACCGCCGGAGCCTCGGCAGGTAAAGGCAGGCTTACGCTCTGCCGGCACCTCGCGGAGCCCATCGACGATGCGCTGCACCAGCAGTGTGACGATGAGGAGAAGGAGTATAAGAAGAAGATGCAGGAATTCAAGTCCGCCAAGAACAAAGCCGGGCTTGAGATTCCGGAGGAGCCACCGATGTTGATGCACTACATCCCGGCCAACAGCAGCGCCACGGTGGTCTATCAGATCCTGAACGACAACGGAGGCAAAGGGATGATGTTCGAGAGCGAGGGCGACACCCTCGCCAACATCTTCGCGTCCGACTACGGCAAGTATTCCGACGGCTTCCGCAAGGCGTTTCACCACGAGAACATCTCGTTTGCCAGACGCAAGGACCGCGAGCGCGTGTTCATCAAGGAGCCAAAGCTGTCCGCGCTGCTTACCGGCACTCCGAACCAGATTCTCACGCTCATCACCGACGCAGAGAACGGTTTGTTCAGCCGGTTCGCCTTCTACTGCCTGCAGACGGAACTCGTCTGGCTCAGTCCCTTCGCCTACAAGGACGAGGTCACCCAGGACGAATTCTTCCTGGCACTCGGAGCCGAGGTAAAGGACCTGTACGACATTCTCAATGCCGGCAAGGACCTTCGCTTCACTTTGACCGAAGACCAGGAAAGTGATTTCGATAGCCGTTTCTCCGATTCCCAGATGTCGCTTTACAACCAGTATGGTGACGCCATCGTCGCCTCCATCAGGCGTCTGGGACTCATCACCTTCCGCATCGCGATGATTCTGTCCGCCCTGCGGCTGACGGAAGACGGGGACTTCGAGAGTGACTTCGTGTGCCTGGGCGAAGACTACCAGACGGCGGTCGCCATTTGTGATGTACTTGTCGCCCACATGGCGAGGGTGTATAAGATGCTGCCGGAGACTCCGGTCGCCATCAAGTCCAAGCGCAGCGACAAGCCTAAAGTTTACCAGCGCTTCTACGATGCCCTTCCGGACACCTTCGACCGGAAGACGTACTCTGATGTGGCCGTGGCCGTGGGCCTCAACCCGCGCTCGATTGACCGCACCATCGGACAGTGGTGCGACGAAGGGCGTCTGGAGAGAACCGCGCACGGCCAATATGCCAAGGTTAAGTAGTCCCCGCAAGGGGGCTACTCAGCCTTTTTTCATCATATTGTAATTCTGTAACTTACAGAGTAAATGAGCAATAAACGGATAAAAACTACCGGCAAACCGATATTTTTTGTAACTTTGTAGAAATATGAATTGCTTATGAAGTTGTTCGAAGACATGACTCAAGCTCGGCCATTCATCAAATGGGTTGGAGGGAAGACACAGTTGCTGGATGAGGTTCGCAAATCGCTCCCTCGCGATTTCGCATCCCGTCAGCACGTTACTTATGTGGAGCCGTTTGTTGGTGGTGGCGCCGTTATGTTCTGGATTCTTCAGGCATATCCCAACATTGAGAGAGCTGTCATCAACGACATCAACCAGGAACTTATCTGCACCTATCGTGTAATCAAGGAGAACGTGGAGGAACTGATAGCAGAACTCGCTCATATCCAAGAAGAGTATATTCCCCTGGACACAGAAGACCGCAAGGCTTTTTTCATTGAGAAGAGAGCCCGTTTCAACACGAAGCAGACCACTCCGGTAGAAACGGCCGCACTCTTCATTTTCCTCAATAGGACGTGCTTTAATGGCCTGTACAGGGTCAATTCCAAAGGCGAATTCAATGTCCCTCACGGCAAGTATGCTAATCCCCGTATTTGCGATGCTGATAATCTCCGTGCATGTTCCAGTGTCCTTCAGAGGGTAGAAATCCTCTGCGGTGATTTCGCGGAAACTGGACGCTTCGCCGGCCCTAATACCCTGTTCTATTTTGACCCGCCGTATAAGCCCATCACCGAAACTTCATCCTTCACGTCATATGCAAAGGAAGGCTTCGACGATAGCGAGCAACTCCGACTCCGCGACTTCTGTGACCAGATTAGCAAGGAAAAAGCCCTCTTTGTAGCCAGTAACTCTGATCCGAAGGACGTGAATCCTACAGAGAATTTCTTCGACACCATATACCAACACTTTGTCATCAAAAGAGTATCCGCCGCCAGAATGATTAATTCCGACGCTTCTGGCCGCGGCGCCATCTCTGAACTGATGATTTCTAACGTAGTTAACGCGTAAGTATGAGAGATTTTATGACTTGGTTGGCGGGCTTCCGCTCCGCCATAGCTGGCTATAAGTATTACACCGACTTTGAGAAGATTTACAAGAATGTAGACGCTATCAAGGTTGAGCTCAACATCATGAATTCCCTTATAGGATGTCAGGATATTGAAAAGGAATTCGTGGCGCTGTACCGGCGTTATCCGGAAATCCTCAAGTGTATTCCTATCCTGCTGGCCAAGCGTGAATCTGACATTCTTACAGTGGACTTTGACGGCGAACACGTTTGGAACTTCAAGCGGGCCAATTACCATATCGAGGAATACGTGGTATTTATGCGTGAGACCGGATTGTTCGACCTCATGCAGCAGAAGCACATCCACAACTTGGTGGACTACGTTACCGGCGTGGAAACCGGCTTAGATTCCAACGCTCGCAAGAATCGTGGTGGTCACGTGATGGAAGACCTGGTGGAAGGCTATCTTGTCAAGGCCGGCTTGGTCAAGGACAAAACCTACTTCAAGGAGATGTACATCCACGAAATTGAACAGAAATGGGGAATCGACCTGTCCTGCATCTCCAATGAGGGAGGCACCGAAAAGCGCTTCGATTTCGTCATCAAGCGCCCCAATATGATTTATGGCATCGAGACCAACTTCTACGCCAGCGGTGGTTCAAAACTGAACGAGACGGCTCGCAGTTACAAAACCATTGCACTGGAGACCAAGAACCATCCCAAGTTCAAATTCGTGTGGATTACCGATGGCCACGGCTGGGGGTCTGCCCGGAACAATCTAAAAGAGACCTTCGACGTTCTGGAAAACATGTACAATATCATGGACCTCGATGAAGGCGTGGTCGAAAAGAAGCTGGTATAGTATCGATGCCCACAGCCTACTACAAATCACAGGATAAAAACTTCACGCTCCTGCAGGGAGATTGTGTCGAACTTCTGAACTCATTCGATTTCAAGTTCGATATGATTTTTGCCGATCCACCGTATCATTTGTCGAACGGCGGTATCAGCATACAGAGCGGTGTTCCTGTATCCGTGAATAAGGGCAAGTGGGATAAGTCCCAGGGCTTTGAGGAGGACTACAAGTTCGACAAAACGTGGCTGGCCGCTTGCCGGGAGCATCTGAAATCCGATGGCACCATCTGGGTCAGTGGAACGTATCACAATATCTTCTCTGTGGCTCGCTGTCTCTCGGAGCTGGACTTCAAGATACTGAACTGCATCACTTGGGTGAAGACAAATCCTCCACCCAATCTTTCCTGCCGATACTTCACCTATTCGGCGGAATACATCCTGTGGGCTCGAAAGGAGCAGAAAGTGGCTCATTACTACAACTATGAGCTGATGAAAGAAATCAACGGCGGTACTCAGATGCGTGATGTCTGGACGTTGCCAGCAATTGCCCCGTGGGAAAAATCTTGCGGTAAGCACCCCACCCAGAAACCGTTGTGCGTCCTGTCGAGAATAATTCAGGCCTCCACCAAACCCGGTGCCTGGATACTTGACCCCTTCACTGGAAGTAGCACCACCGGTGTTGCCGCGAACCTTTTGGGCCGCCGTTTCCTTGGTATTGACCAGGAAGAAAAATTCCTCGAGATGAGCAAAGCCCGTCGCGAGGAACTGAACAGCATCAATCGTAGAGGAGAGATTCTGGAGAAATTAGAGAAGCAGGCCAAACTCTTCCAGGATAGCGACATCCGCGTCCTGTGTGAGCCGGAGGCGTATTACGGCCCCGAACTTCCGTTCTAATATTCTCTGTGTCGAATCACCAAATTAAGGACATTCTTGAAGTCCCGTTGGCCCAAAATGCACTCTTTTGTCCACTGAAGCGCCAGTTTGAACTGGTGGGCGTCAGGTGTCTGTTTCTCACACAAGCAGAATAGTTCAAGGATAATGGCAATTCCACCGATGGACATTGTCCCTGGAGTACTAACATTTGCAAACCTGGTCTCGATCTCTTTTAGGGTGCGAGGCTGATAAAGCTTACGCTCTTCCAGTGAGTCGAAAGGCTTGCAAGATTCATAGAACTCAAGATAATAGTCCAGTAAACGAACAACCGCATCTTTGTGGTGCTGTGCTTTTAGCAGTAAGTCTACTACCCATTCGTCGTGGGGAAGAAGGAACGGCTTCGCATCGGGTTTTGGCTGAAGAATCTTCACGCGGAAATCCAGATCGGGTCGTGCTCCTTTTTTCCCTTGAAAGATACCGATTGCTGTTCCATCAGAAGCCACAAAGGTGTGAATGGCAGGACCTTTAGGATCACGGTACTGCCACATCTCATTGTCAATGAAATACTTTGGATTATACATAGGCAAAATGCTAAATGCTTCGAATTCCATTGTAAAGCATATTGCGACCACTCCAATTCCAGTATGTTATATCCTGTTCAATAAAGAGCCACTTAATACACTTGCAAATCATGTCAACAGGATAGCCACTCTGGAAGGTAAACGCATTATACTCCAAAGGATCAATCTCGTTGCAGTTAAAAATACGGTCTATGATAGCACGAAGACTTGAATATTGCGCAGGGTCTTCTGCCTTCTTCGCTGCAAGGTCATTTAAGATATTATCGTGAGAAGGCCTATTGCTATGGGATACACGGCCATTTTTGCTTACATGCTTAAATCTTTGATTTGAAACACGGACCTCAAAGTCGAATCCTTTATTAAGATTCGTGGGCCTCTTCAAATAAATCCGGTTGCCAGCATTATCTGTTTCTACGTTATATTCGAAATTGCTTGGTGCGCCAGCAGCACCGTTTGGCTCATTTAGAAACAGCTCTGTTAGAGTACGCCTATAATCCGCTCTGGAATTTTCGTTAATAGTAACTGGGACAATTGTTGCCATATCAGAATAAATCTTTGATGTCCAATTTCAATGCTTTAGCAATCCGCTCGATATTACAGAGAGTAATATTCTTTTCTGCTCGCTCGATCATGCCAATGTAGGTCCTATGAACTCCTGCCATGTCCGCAAGTTGCTCTTGGGACAAATTACGTTCTTTCCTAAGTGCCTGGACCTTTCGTCCAAACGCTATGAGTACAGCCTCTTTTTCCATTATGTACGTGCTTGATTTTCAGTTGTACAAAGTTATGGATGCTAACTAAAGTTATCAACATACTATAATTAGCATCACTATGGATTACATTTATTGTTCTTCCCGAAATAAAGTGCTATATTTGTGTGTTAACCAGTAGAATAGTTCTTTGTCATTCTGGTGGCGCTTATGCCAAATTGTTAAGTAGTTATTCTCCCCGCAAGGGGAACAATATAGAAGCCGGAGTCTCCTCACGTGGGAGGCTCGAACCAAGTGTTTAACTTATTTTATTAAACATTATGATTATCAACATTTTATCGGTCGATTTTATCACAGACGCAATCGACCTTGAGGTGAACAGAGAGAAAAAAGAACACGGACACATCAAAAGTCTTTTCAAAGACCAGTGTCCTGAACTGTGGGCTGCAGAGCCCTCTCTTGCTGACACCCGTCGTCTCTATTTCTCCATCACCAGCAACGCTCGTGAGTGTTACGGTGATAAGTACTCCGCTCGTATCCGCCTCGGAGCGGACCGGGATCTGACCAAAAGCATCCTTAAGCAACGACTCTACGATTACTTCCGGCAACGAGCCATAGTCGGATATGACTTTGTGGACAATATCGAAGTATGGATCGAGGACGCACAGCAGAAACAGGAGGGCTGTACGCAGTACCTCCGATTCTCAGTCGTTCCCAAAGACCAGACCGTTACTTCCGGATGGGAACTCCTCGTTTCTTACAACGGCCACTCCATCGTCTATGACACTCCCCTGTCTTCGCTTGACCTCCAGGCGAAGCGCTACAAGGTAATCGTCGGTGACGAGGTGGTGAAGGTGAAAGACCTCACGCCGGAGCAGAAGCGCGACATCTCCACCATCTATCCGGTCGTAAATAAGGAACTCTCCCGTGAACTGGGAGTTATCGAGCATTATGAGAAAGTGCCGAACCGCTATGCAGACACGTTGCCGAGAATCCGTGCGTTCGCCCAGGAGTACCTATTCACGGAGGAGTTCAATTCCATGGTGCTGAGAATCACTTGCGACGACTTTATCACCGTGCCTGACGACAAACTCTCCGAGGTCACGCAAGGCTCCAACGTCCTGCTGTTTGGACGAAGCCAGATTAGTTTCGATCCCTACACGGGTCTCTTTGGCAATCGAAACGGAGGAGGATTCGGCCCCTTCCGCGCCACCGAAAGAACGAATGTCCGCTTCTTCTTCATCGCTCAGGAAGACCAGAAAGATGTCTGTCGCTCGCTTTATTATATCCTGAAGGACGGCAAAGCCTTCAATCCCAACACTGGAGAGTATTTCCAGAAATACAAGCCCCTCGCAGAAGACATCCTGCAGCCGTTCAACACAGACCCGAAGGGAAGCATCTATTTCCGTTCCGTTGACACGGCGGTGGAAGACATACGTGCCGGTCTACAGAAGAAGGTGTGGGATGACGAAGCATTCTACGTCGCACTCTATATCAGCCCTGTGGATCGGGATGACCCGAATCCTGAACGCCACGACATTTACTTTAAGGTGAAAGAGATGCTGCTGGAGAGAGGCGTCACGTCTCAGGCCATCTACAACGAGAACCCCGGCAAGAGCGCATTCCAGTTCCACCTGCCCAACATCAAGACGGCTATCCTCGGCAAGATTGGAGGCATCCCGTGGCAACTGCAGACGAAGCAGAAGAATGACGATGTCATCATCGGCGTGGGAGCGTTCAAGTCCGAGAGAATCGGCAAACGGTATATCGGCAGCGCCTTCTGCTTCAACAACGAAGGCGTCTTCCAGAACTTTGACTGCTACAGGGACGATGACCTCGACAGCCTCGTGGGCGACATTCGCAAGGCGCTTGGACATTTCGTCGTGGAGAGCGGCAACCCGGGTCGCGTAATCATTCATTACTACAAGACGATGAAGGAGCGTGATTCCGCGAAGATTACGGACATGCTGTACAAACTCGGGTTCTCCATTCCCGTCTACATCGTGACCATCAACAAGACTGAGGCCTCCGACTACGTTGGATTCGACACCGACGACCCCGGCTTGATGCCGAAGAGCGGCACCATCGTCCGCCTCTCATACAACGAATTCCTGCTGTACAACAACTCCCGCTACGAGAAGCCCGGCAGATACGATTTCCTCTTCCCAGTCAAATTGAAACTGAAGAAAGTCTATAATAACGCGACCCCCGAGGACAAAGAATTGCGCATGGACGAAGCCCGTGCCCTTCTTAACCAGGTCTACAAGTTCAGCCGGATGTATTGGAAGTCTGTTAAGCAACAGAATCTGCCCATCACCATCAAATACCCGGAGATGGTCGCAGAGATAGTTCCTCACTTCCGCAAAGAAGAACTCCCCGCTTTCGGCAAAACAAACCTCTGGTTCTTGTAATAGAGATGCTCGGATTGCGCAAAATGCGCGATATACGCAGAATACGCAATGCCGATAGGAAGATATGAGCCGATGGCGGACGGTACCGATATGCGGGCCGATATGGAAAGCGGTACTTGCCCTTCCGGGACGGACGAGCCGCCCGGAAAGGCAACCTTCAATGCCACCCTTCGCTGCAAGATTGTGGCCGGACAAGCCGCCCACAAACTTGCTGACGCCCTCCCCGCAGATATAAGGAAAAGCGGTCACGGTCAGCAGTCAGTTGCTCCGCTCGCTACGCTTGCTCCACAACTGCCAGCTCACCGTGCTGGTTTATCCCCCACCGCCCCCAGGGGCCACAATCGCCCGGGAGCCGCAGTGCCGGCGCGAGCGTCGGTGCCCCGAATCCGCGTACATTAACATAATCCCATCGGGATTGTGTAACAAGTCGCCGCGAGCGGCGCTTGTTTCCGCTTCGCACACAATCCGGATTATGTTAAGTACGCTCCGTCAGTGAGTTGCGAGTGTCCTACCTTCGAACTCCCGGTCGAGGCGGCGGCAGGAGAGTCGTTCGCTCAGGGAGGGGACCACCCCTCCCCTCCGTCGCTCACTCCGCACTTCCCGCAATCTCCGATTCAGCGTCGTCAAGGTTCGAGTCCCGCTCCAGCAGTCGTCTCTTCGCGAGGACGCTCGAGACCACTGCTTCCGCTACGAGGCCCGCAATGAAGGTATAGAGGTGTGCGTGGGCGGGAAGTGCCGCCCCGAACACCGTCAGTGATTTGCGACAGACATCTCTCGCCTTCAACGTTGGTGGTATGCGAGCATCCTGCCGCCTTACGCAGCATCCGCTGCTGGGTCGTTCCAGGCCGTGACTCCTCTTCCTCCGCAAGCTCCGTCAGAAGAGTCCCGTCCCTCCACTCCGCGGTAAGCCTTCGGCTTGGTTATACCTGGCCGCTATTCCTCCAGGCCTTGTGTCTTTTCCGCCTTGTGCGCAGTCCTCGCTACGCTGCGGTCCGTGCTCGTCTCCAAAGCCACAAAGCCTTCCGGGCAGCCAGGAGGCAGCCGTCCCGGCTGCTGGCGCAGACAGTGTCGGGATTCCGCTACGCTCCACCCGCCACAGACTGCGCCGGAGCGACAGTGCCAGGCTTCGCCTTGAACGTAGTGCCCCGATTCGGGCAGTGAGCCGTTCCGGCTCAGGGCGGTGAGGCCGTCTGCCCTCCCGCATCGTCGGTCTCTTCCGCTGCTCCAGGGAGCCTGAGGTCTCCCTTCCGCGGCGCTCCAGAGCCCGCCGTCCCCACACTTCCAGACCGCCTCCCCGCCCACGCTCCACTTCGTTCCGCGCCCTATGGCACTGCCAGACTCGCAGCCGTCCCGCACAGACCCCGCCGCACCGATCCTGACGGCTACGAGACTGGACAGCACCATAGGCCCCCAGGCATCTCACGCCCGAATGTCAGTGCGTATTCGAGCGCCATACCCCGCCCGGACGGGAGAAAAGAGGTATAAATATATAACACTTGGGAAGCAGACAGCGGCTGCCGCCGCTGCTGCTCTTATTCTTGAATAAGTCGCTGATTATTGGTATCTTTGTACTGGCTCCGAGATACTTAGAAGGTAACTCCCAACCCAAAACTTGTAAACTTAGACTATGCCCCAATTCAGGCCTTCCATACTGATTACTGACGCCTACGGTTCCGCAGGTGACTTGACCTGGTATCACAGGAACGGCAAGTGCTATACCCGGAAGCGGTCGCATCCAGTGTATAGCGGTACCGCTGGCCAGTTGGAGCATCTGGATGTCCACCGGCGGGCGTTGGCAGCTTGGAGGTCAATCCCCCATCAGACTCAGTTGGTGTGGAATGCCCTTGCAGAGGGCGTGGAGCCCCATAGACCGCCCTTCGACCACAAGGCCAATATCTCGGGCCAGAATCTCTTTGTAAGCGCCTATCACGGCTTCTATACGCTCGGAAACGAACATCTTCCGGTGCCCAGGGCGTTCGACAACTTCCCTCCCTACTCAATAGATCTCCGTGACGCTCACGTAGAATCCGGAACGCTGGTCATTCCTGCAGTAGTTGTCCTCGGCGGTGAAGACAATCCGGGCCGGTATCGTCTGCTGGCCAAACTGCAACTGACCGCTCCGGGCAAAGGCTGTCACCCGGGTATGCTGCGGAATTATCTCGCGGACGCATCGTGTGATTCCGATGACATTCATATCCGTGTACCGGACTATGCCTCCATCATAGGAAGCGGCTCCGCTTCGTGCCAGGTACACGGCCGTTTCATCCTGCTTGACAACGTCACCGGCTACCGGAGCCAGTACCAGCAGAAGTCGTTCTTGCTGCAGATTGCTCAATAAAAAACTCTCCCGGCTTGGATGCCAGGAGAGTCAGCGTCAGTTTACACCGATAAATTCGAATTTATTTGATGTTATTCGCGGCGGCCATGCGGAGCCAGAGCATCTCTGTTTGTCAAAGCCCAATCAATAATACCGTTCAAGGCCGGCAGG
>ONLD01000103.1 GCA_900318565.1 uncultured Bacteroidales bacterium | reverse complement strand
GATTGCCGTAGATGAGAAAGACTTTGCCGCTCAGAGCCGTCTCCAATGGTTCATCGACGAGCAGGTGGAGGAAGAAGAGAATGCCGTGGATATCATCAACAAACTGAAGATGTTGGACGGCAATTCCTACGGACTTTATGTCCTTGACCAGGAACTCGCCGCACGCGTGTATGTGACTCCGTCGCCTTTGGCAGCAAAAGCATAACACATGGATATATTGCTTCTTGTCATAGCGTTTATCCTTATGCTCATAGGCATCGTCGGTTGTATAGTGCCCGGTCTTCCGGGCACTCCGATAGCCTATGCCGGCCTTTGGGTTGCACAAGCCACGGAGTATGTTGATTTCAGTTGGAAGTTCCTGCTAGTCTGGGGAATTGTCACGATTGTTATCTCCGTGCTGGATTATGTGGTTCCGGCTTGGGGAACGAAGCAGTTTGGCGGCACAAAATGGGGCGTATGGGGAAGTACGATAGGCGTCTTTGTAGGTCTTTTCTTCGGTGCCTTTGGTGTCATCCTCGGCCCACTGGTAGGTGCTATCCTCTTTGAACTGATACCTGTCGCACTGCATGGACAAATAACCGACAAAGCCCTCTCTGCTGCCCTTCGGGCAGGCTGGGGTAGTTTCATTGGCATCCTGTTTGGTACAATTATCAAACTCATCGCCTGCGGCCTTATGACGCTCGCGCTGATACAAGCAATATGGTAAACTGGTGGGGCTTTTGCCCCGCTTTTTTTTGGCACGATACTTGTAGGACTTTGGGTATGAAACGTTTTTATTCCTTCATAGTAGCCCTTCTTGCCGCGGTCTCGATGTCCGCGCAGTATGTGGTGTCCGACAAGTACGACCTGTGGTTTGAAGATACAGGAAACGAAATAACGACCCGCAAATCCGTTCCTTGCACCGACAACTACCAGGATTTATGGAACGGGTGTTACGTGAAGAATTCCGGCAACAGGATTTACATCTACCGCGGTTCATATTCCATCCTCTATGGCGATGAGATCGAATTACTCTATAACGGCTATTACCGCGTCAGACGAGGAAATACCTGGTATCTCGCCGACGAAGACGGTGATCTCGTCAGCGGCATCTACAGCAGTGGTAAAATATACTATTTCCCGTGGGGATACGTCACGTTCCAACGCAGCTCCGGTTATTGGGACATCTATCATTGTTCCGGCCACAAGGTTGATTGTTATTCAGACGAAGATCCGAAGATATTCTGGAACGGCTATTTCCTGATCAAACAAGGCAAGTATTGGTATGCAGTAGATAGTGACGGCGATAAGATAGATGGCGTCTATGGAGACGAGGTTATATTGCTCAACAACGGCAGTTGGAAATGTGTCCGCGGCTCATATGTGAACTACATCGACTAATTGGTCTTGATATATTCCACTTTATTTCCCACACTCATCAAGAACTGCTGAAAGGCCTCCTGACTAATCACCACCGTCCCGCGGCAGTCGTTGGGATGGAAGGATAGGGCAGGAGCGTCTTTCAGACGGCTGTCAAGGAAGAGTATCACATGATGCGCTGCATCATTGATGAGTCCGAACGGGCTCACGCTTCCGGGTTCAAGACCGAGGTAGCGCATCATTCGTTCCGGCGAGGCAAAGGATAGTTTACCCGGCGCCTTCAGGCCTTGCGATACCAGGACATCCTTCAGCCAGTGCTCGATATCATGTATGGCCAAATCGTCGTCGCACGGGAAACAGATCAGATAGTGCTGATCGCCTTTGTGATTGCGCATGAAGATGTTCTTGCAATGCACGCTCCCGTCGTCTTTCCACCAGCGTTTCGCCTCCTCAATGGTCTTACCCTCGGGGTGGCTGTAACAGGTGTATTCTATCCCGTGCTCCCTGAGGTATGCATATACCGCTTCTTCTCGTGTCATCTGTCTCCCCCTACTCCTCCACCAGACGGCCCGCAGCCTTGAGATAGGCCACGGAAGCCAAATAGCGGCGGAACTGCGCCTCGATGCGGCGCTGCCAAGCCTGCTGCCACAGCGCCTGGGCCTCAAGGAGGTCGGTCAGCGTCTCCGTGCCGGCCTTATACTGCTTCTCCGAGAGTTCGCGGTTGAGCGTGGCCTGCTCCAGGCCTTTCTCCGTGAGTGCCACCTCCTGGGCGCTCTCCTCCAGGTTGTTGCCCTCCTTGGCCAGCTGAAGCTGCATCAGCTCCACAAAATCCTCCCGCTCAAGCTCTGCCTGCTGCGCCTTCACCTTGGCGGCCTTCGTCTTGAAATAGTCGGCACCGAAATGGAACAGGGGCACCGACAGCGTGACGCCGCCGACAAAGCCCCAACGGTCCAACAGCTTGCGGCCGTTGACCTCCAAAGCGCTGCTGTAACCGTAGTGGGCCAAAAGAGCCAGCTGGGGCAACCACGCCGCACGCGACGCATTGACCTCCTGGCGGGCCACCTGGGCCTTGGCCTCCAGCATGGCATACTCCGGGCGCGAC